>DATDMO010000241.1:0-3892 GCA_036518755.1 Candidatus Acidiferrales bacterium
CTGCTGCGCGGCGCTTTCCGTGTTCGGCCACGCGACTGACCAGGTAATCCGGCAACTTCTCTCGCCATCCCATCTGCGGATAGGTAAAATCGAGCGAGGCCAGCACGGCGTCTTCCGCTCCGTAGCGGCGCGCCGCAAAAAGGCATTCCACCGCCAGCGCTTCCATTCCCTTGATCATCACGCTGCGGCACATTTTGACGGCCGAAGCCACGCCGATCTTATCGCTCACGGCGGTAGCGTTCATCCCCAGCAATGCCAGGCGCGGGGCAAGTTCGGCCGCGTAGCTGCCGCCAAGCAGCATCGGCACCTTCAGCCGCTGCGGAGGAACCGCCGCCATCACCGCGGACTCGACGTAATGCGCGCCGCTTCGCTCGATGTACGCCGCATCGGCCCGCTTCGTGCCGGGCGATACGGAGTTGATGTCCACAAAAATCTGGCCGCGATGCATGGTTTTCGCGGCGTCTCGTGCCACATCGAGCGACGAAGATGCCGTGACCGCGGAAATCACCAATTCCGCATCGCGCAAACAATCGGCGAGGCTGTCTTTCGCTCGCACCTTGCTTTCACGAGCCTTCGCCAGCATTGCCTCGCGCGTTTCTTTCGCATCCAGCAGGATGTCGAACATCGCTACGTCGACACCCTGCTCTGCAAGGTCGTTTCCGATGATGCCGCCCGCTTCGCCGAAACCCACAATTGCGATACGCCGAATTGGTTCTGGAGTCATAAGCCTACGTGTGGAAGGAAATATCGCCACGGCGTTCCGCAAATCGCCAGCCGTCCTCCGTGCGGACATACTGGTCGTGATACGTGCCCATCAACTGCTTGGACGAAGCTTTTCTTCCTTCCGCCGTCTGCGGTTCGGAAGTGTCGGAAGTGTAAAGCAGCACGCGGCACGTTCCGCTGGCGGTTTTTGGCGTCTCCACGCGCACGCGAATATTCGACATGATGTGATAGGTCAACCGGTTCCGCGGGCGCGATGTAAACGAAGCGATGATATTGTCCAAGCCGCGAACCGCTTCTTGCGCGATGGACCGCCGAATAAGTATGGCGTCCTCGGTGAAAATTTCACGAAGGCGCTCGTACTCTTGGGCGTCCACGATTTCCGCGTACTCGATGGCGAGCGCCTCGCACGCCCGCTGCGCATTTAGAATTTCAGTTTCGCTCAACGTGCTTGCAAGGGCTGCCTGCCCGGCATTCGCCATGATGCCCTCCTTTTACCGACATTCGAGGCCGAGGTTTGGTTTCGCGAGCCGCTTTCTACGGCACGGACGGAAGCTCCGGATGATGCGAAGTATAAGGTGGCCGCTCGTATTTCGGCAGCGGATGCTCCTTCAACTGTTGCATTGCTTCGGCGACGGCCCGCTCCAATTGCGGATCGTGGCCCTCGCGGACCAGTTTCGGATCCTGCCAAACCTCGATATCAGGAGCGATTCCATGATTCTCTACTTCCCAAGAACCCTTCAATCCGGCAACAGCGAGCCGTGGCGCCGTTACTCGTCCGCCATCAATCAATTCCGGATAACCTCCGATTCCAACCAGCCCGCCCCAGGTTCGAACTCCCACCAGGGTGCCAATGCCCTGCCGATGGAACATCCACGGCAGCGCATCGCCACCGGAACCGGCAAACTGATTGATGATCATTACCTTCGGGCCGTAGATCGCCATTGCTGGATCATACGTAGTGATGCCCTCGCGCGTGACCACCATGTCCATCGGCTCACGCCGCAGATAATCGACCATGTAGTCCGCTAGTTGACCACCGTGGTTAAACCGTTCGTCCAGAATCGCGCCTTCCTTCCCCACTTGTGCGAAGAAATACCGGTTGAAATTCGTGTAGCCTTCGGCGCCGGTATCCGGCAAGTAGACGTACGCGAGTTTGCCGCCGCTTAATTCGTCCACTTTGCGGCGATTGCTTTCGATCCAATCCAGATTGCGAATGTCGTCTTCGTCCGCCAGAGGCACCACGTCCACCTCGCGCGATCCAGTGCCATCCGGATTAGGGCCGACCTTGAGAGTCACTTGTTTCCCTGCGGTTTCCTGGAAGAAAGTGTAGAGTTCGTCGGAAGATTTAATCTCCCGTCCATTCAGTCCCAGCAGATACTCGCCCGCCTTCACATTTACGCCCGGCTGCGTGAGGGGTGCTTGTAGTTTGGGATTCCAGTTCTCTCCGCTATAGATTTTCTGAAAGCGGTAGCGTCCGTTTTCAATCGAGTAATCCGCGCCGAGCAGCCCAACGCTCACCTTCGGAGTTTCCGGCTCGGCCCCGCCACGCACGAACATGTGGCCCACCGACATGTAGCTGAGCATCTCGCGAAACAGATAATTGAGGTCCCCGCGGCTGGCGATGCCCGGTAGAAAGACCGCAAACTCCTTTTCCGCCGCGGGCAAATTGAGCCCGTGATAGTGGGGGTCGTAGAAAAAGTCCCGCTCGATCCGCCAGACCTCGCGATACATCTGGTCCCACTCTTCGCGCGGCTGTACGGATACTTCCATGTCCGCCGTCTTCAACTTTCCCTTGCCGGCCTCCGGCGCTTTGCCCGTTTCGGCGATGAACCAATCGTCACCCTGTTTGTAGAGCATTTTTTCGCCGTTGTCCGAAAGCGAGAAGGCCGTCACGCCGCTGATCAGCTTATCGGTCTTGCGCGTCTTCATCTCAAACTTCGAAACGGTCAATGGCGGCGGGAATTGCTCGCCAAGAACAATGGGCAGCTCCACCAAGAAAAGCTCGCCCTCCTTCCCAACCGACATGCTGGCGTAATTCGCCGGAGGAATCGGCAGAGACAGAATCCGCTGCAGAATGTCCGGGAAATCGATCGTGACCTTCGGCGGCTCCTTCGGCTTTTCGACCGGCTTCATCTCGGCCTCGTCGCCTGTTTTCTTTTCGTCCGTTTTTTGCTCCGTCTTTCCTTTGTCAGGCTCTGTCCCGGAAGCCTTGCTTTCCGGTCCCTTCTCCTCGTCGCTCTCGGGCGGAATCGGCGAAGGCAACTCCTTCCGCAGCACGGCGACGTACACGCTCAGCGTCACCGGGTGCTGGTCGCTCGACATGTCGAATCCAGCGGCGCTCAATCCCGTGTTCGTGCTTGCCGCGAAATAGATGTACTTCCCGTTCTTATCGAAAACCGGATAACGGCAATCGCTCATTCCGTCCGTGACCTGTGTGCTCTTGCCGGTAGCTAGGGAGTAGACGAACACCGCGTGCAAATAATTGGAAAGCACCTTGGTGTAGACGATCCATTGGCTATCCGGCGACCACTGTTGAGCAAAATCATTTTCGTAAAACTCCATCAGATTCTTGTCGACTTTTACGGGCTTTGGATCGTCCACATCCACATACCAGAGATCCAGAAACTTGTCCGAGTACGCAATCTTCTTGCTGTCCGGAGACCATGTGGGCGAATAATAGAAGGATGGCGAGCTGCCAAGGCTGATCTTCCGAGCCGGCTCCAGGCCTTTCTGATCTCGTACGTAGAGTTCATATTCTCCTGACGCATCCGAGAAGTAGGCGATTGATTTTCCATCCGGCGACCACGCCGGGTCGCGGTCCGCTGCCCCGGGGCTATTGGTGATGTCGCGCACGTCTCCCTTCTCCGCGGGAACCGTCAGGATTTCGCCGTGCGCTTCGAAAACAGCACGAGCCCCCGTGGGAGAAATGCCGGAATTCAGAATGTGCTTCGCAACTTTTTCCCAGTGCGGCAGCAATTGCGGCATGTCCGCCGAAACGGTTACTTGAATCGGGTGGTCCTGATGGGTCGCAAGATCGTATACGTGCAGCGCGCCGAACTGCGAATACACGATCGACCGGTCGTCCGCTGAAGCGGAACTGATGCCGAATCCATTCTTGTTCTCGATCAGGCGCGAGACTTTCTGAGTTTCCGTGTCGTACGCAAAGAGA
>DATDMO010000242.1:0-11183 GCA_036518755.1 Candidatus Acidiferrales bacterium
CCGCAGATGTGAATGGCCTCGACGACCGGGAAAACCCATTCCCAGCGCGCGATCGGATTCAGTGGAAGCGCCTCCGGAATCCCCTGAAGCAGGTGCAAAACGAAAATAGAGGACCACATTATCCGATGTAGCCGATGGAGCGTCCGCCCAGTCCGACGCCTGCCCAAAGCAGCAGAGACACCACGGCCGCAACTTTGCGCCAGACCGGCCGAATGCTTCCTTCATCGGAAAGCGTGATGCGCCGGTGAATGGTGAAGGTGAAAATCAACGCCAGGAGGAGCGACGTCATCTTGAAGCGGAAGCCCCAATTGTCGTACATCTTCACGGCCTCCGTGGAAAAAAGCAGAAAACCGGAAACCAGCATCACCCCAAGGCTTCCCAGAGTCCATGGCCAGACTTCCTGCGCCAGCTCGGATGTAGGCTCGTCGGCAAAGCGCAGGCCCAAGAGACGCGCGTTTATGAGCAGAATCGTGCCACCCAACACGCCCAGCGCGAGAAGGTGAAATATCTCAACGAAGGGGAAGAGCCACACGGAATCGCGTATTCCGTGGCCAAACCACGTTTCATTGCACCAGCGGCAGAACGACAGCAAAATCGCTTTAAGCCAAGTCATTTCCGGACGGTTCTCCTCATGGCGGAGGCAAAGCATAGGCGATGGCTCGTCCAGCAGCGACGATAGCCACCCACAACACCAGCGACACTACGGCTGCAATCTTCGCCGCCGTGGGCGTCTTCACCGCGCGATCCCATTCGGCGGTCCTGCGACCGATCGTCGCGTTAAAAATCAGTACGTTCAGTCCCGCCAGCACCAGCATGATCATCTTCACCTTGAAGAAGGTGGTGCTGTAGAAGGATACCGGATCACCGCAGAAGAGAAGCACGCCGCTGACAATCATTACGATGAAGCCGGCGATCAGCCAGGGATTGAGCTGCCGCAAAACTTCCGAAGCCGGCCGGCGCCGCAGGGCCACGCCCAGAAGGCGCAAATCCAGCAAGACGGCAAATCCGAGGAAGAGAGTCAGGGTTAGAACGTGGATTGTTTCGACGATCGGCTCGGCCCAGAGCGAATTCCGCATTGTCATGCTGAATTGCGTGTCGTGCAGCCACTGCAGAAATCTAGCGAACCACATCCGTTACCCTCTGGAATTCGTCGTTCTGGCTTCGCCCCAGCTGCACGTAGGCGAAACTTACTTCGCCTCGCAGGGTGTGGGATTCCACCCGGCCGCATCGGGCTGCTTCTTGAATTGGGAGCTTGTGATGTAGGGCTGCGCGAGATATTCCGGATCGTGGACGATTGTGGTTACCACCAGCCAAGTGATGCCACGCTCCTCGAAGCTATCGAAATATTCCTCGACGGTGGCATTCGCGCTGTACGGCACGCCGTTCTTGCGCACATATCCCGGGCGAAGGTGCGTGGTCATCACCTTCATGTATCCTTCTTCTTTCGGCTTAGCCGCGCCCGGGGCACCTTGGGCGACAGGTACTATCCTGCCGAACGGTCGCAAGCCTTCCCAATCGGCTACTGAATATCCTTGCCAAGTTGGCGGCCCGCTGGGTGGTCTTGTTTCGTCGAAATGAAATAGGCGAGTCTGTTCGCCGGCGTCGGTCTCCACGCGCAGCGTGTCGTCATTCACCCAGGAAATATGCAGGCGCTCCGGCACGCGCATGATCGCGCCTGCTCCATACGACTTGCACGCATTTCCGGAAGCCTGATCCTTGGCGGGGTCCCACTCCTCGGCGATCTTTCGGCCGGCGGCGTTCACAGGAACTCCCGGAAAATCGCCCTTATCGGGAGTGACCATCCGATAGCGCCAGTCCTCTGTGACAACGGCCACCCAGTAGCCGCTCGGATCGAACGGAGCATCGGTATGCGGATTGAATTTGGGCGGAGGCGGGGGTGCGTTTGGCCCGAATTGAGCGCGCGCCGACGCCGCGAATGCTAACGCGGCAAGAATGACAACAAAGGACACGACGCCCAGCCGTAGACTCCAGAGTCTCATCCGATCCCCCACCGATTCTTGCTCCGGCTGCCACGCAGCGAGCGGCGAGCCGGCCCAACATCTACATGATCACGCCTTCCCATTTCCAGCCGTCCGACGGCCGCACGATTTTGTGCAAGCGAATTCTGTGCTCAGCAGGGTCGCGCCCCGGATTGCCAGTCACAATCACGTGATCGCCGGGTTTCAGCGTGTCGCGGGTGACGTGAGCTTGAGTCAGCTGCGCCCCGCCGCCCCACTCGATGGACCACGTCTGCATCTGTCCCTTGGAGTCCGGCGCCTCGATTTTGACGAAGGAGTGCGGATTGCGGTACATGAACTGCGTCAACGTTCCCTCGACCGTGATCTCTTGATCCACAAAGTAGGTTGCAGCGAACGAATGATGCGCGTACGCGCGTCCGCCTATCACCAGTGCAGTGGCTACTGTTAATAGGGCGAAAACTGTGCGTTTCATAATCGGCCTCCCGTATGGCCCGAATAAAACCTAACCCACGCCAACCGCTCGACTTAGTGCTTGGCGCTGAGACTCTTATATACCGCCTCGACGAACATGTCCGTGGTCCAGCGGCCCGTGTCTGAGCCGTAGCGACCATCATAATCCATCGTGGGCTTGGCCGCTTTCACCTGTTCCAGCGTCATTCCTCTGTTAATCATGTCCTGCACACGATCGCGAATGATCGTCACCATCTCTTGATAGAAGACTACGTCGGCCACATCACAGAGGCGCCCATGCCCCGGTATCACCATCGTACCGCCTTCCTGCAAATCGGCGGGGATGGCTATCTCAATAATACGATTGAGTCCCGCGATCACGCCTTGGATATTTCCGCCCCTTTGCATGTCGACGATCGGGTAGCGATTGGTCACGAAAATATCGCCGGTGCTGATCACGTCCGAACGCCGAAAGAAAACCATGGTATCGCCGTCGGTGTGGGCCGCCGGCTCGTGAATCATTCGAATTCCCTCTCCATTGAAGAAAAGTATTCTCTCGGGAGTTGTGAACGTGTCTGTTGGCCAAGCGCCCTGCGGGGCGGAGTCTTTTCCGCCCGTCTCGCTCATTCGGTCAAGAACGGATTGAAACGCGATCACTTTGGCTTGATTGCCGGCGCTCGCGCCGATATCGCCCACCACGTTGCCGCCGGCGATTGTGCTTCCCGCTTTCGCGATGGCTTCATTGCCACCCGTGTGGTCCGCATGCACATGCGTATTGATAATGTATCGAATGGGCTTGTCCGAAAGAGAGCGGACCGCCGCCAGCACCTTGTCGCCCATTGCAGCGACGCCCGTATCCACCAGCAGCACTCCATCATCACCAACCTGCACGGTGATATTGCCGCCCGCTCCCACCAACATGTAAACGTTGCCCTGCACCGGCAGGATGTGAACTTCGGCTTTCGAGTAATCCGGCGTCTGCGGAGCGGCGGTTTGCCCCTGCCGCGCGAAAGCGGGGCCCCACAAACACGTCAGCGCAATCGCGCCCGCGATCGACGCAAGAAAGACCACGTGCCGCGCATTCGACGAACCCAATGCCACTCTTGCCGTGACCCTCATCGATTCAGCGCCTTCTTTGCTGGACGCGGCAGTAATTTCATGCCTTTCATTTTTAGCTGATATTCCGGATACATCGTTTCCGCGCCGCCTCGGGCCGCTTCCGGCGGCAGCCCGTAATTCGCCGGAAACTCGTTCAGGAACGGATTCTTTCCCGGCAGGTGTGCTGGCACAACGCCCGGAGGTCGATCCACCTCGTCCACAGGCTCGCAAGGCCACGGCGCCATCTGCGCCTGGGAGTTGTAGACAAAATCCGTGGTGCGGATGAATGGTTCGGTCAGGTATACGGGATCGTACGTGATCGCGGCGACGGTAAGGTAATCCCCGTGGCGCATCAGATGGGCCGTCGCCGTCGCCACATCGCTCCGCGGTATGCCGTTGCGCCGCACCCAGTTTTCCTTCAGATGAGTCGTCTCAACGACCAGGGTGTCCCCATCCCAATGGCCCTTTGAAAATCCCTCCCATGTGTGCGCCGCGTAGGGCGGTGGCTCCGGGCGACCATCCATCCAAATCGTTTGCTCCGCGCCGTACGCCGAAAGGTGCGTGCGAAAGGCGATCACTTTTTGCGACTTTACGTCCACTTCCTTCCAGATATGCAAAATCGAAGGTCCGCGCCAGCCGTAGTCGGAGCCATGTTCGCGGCACTGATTCTCAGGAAGTTCTATCAGCGTGGCATCCCAACTATCCCCGCGCAGCCGCGCAGCCGCATTGATGGGTAACCCGAGGTAGTCGCCGATTTCGGGGCCGGGTATGCGCTCTTCCCAATCCTCGTCGAAATTGGGCGTCCACATCCCGGATGGATCCTCCTGGGCAAATACCGGCCGTCTCAGCAGCGGCGCCAGGAAAACGAGCAGAATCAGCGCGCCAGCAATTCTTAGCCCCACCGCCTTACTCATATCATGCCTCGACTGTACTCTCATTGCCACGCAATCAATCCAACACTTCGCCGACCGGACGTTTTATCACAAAAGAAGCCCTGCCCAGTCATCGTTTTTCACTTTTCCGTTTCAAGAATCGCTATTTGCTCGCGGCCCTTGGTGCGATCTTGTCCCGAGTTTTCTCAAAAGTCATTTGTGATACACTTTCGCGCCGGAGGTGCTCCATGTCGCTTGTAAAAGGTCTTCATCATATGACGGTGTGTGTAAGCGGAGCTCAGGAAGATATCGACTTCCAGACCCAGATTTTTGGCCAGCGCATGATCAAGCAGACTGTGCTCTTCGATGGCCGCTATGCCCACTATCATCTCTATTATGCCAATGCAAATGCTGAGCCTGGCTCTGTGTACACCACCTTTCCTTATGGACGCGTGAAAGGCCGCCAGGGTTCCGGACAAATTCAGGCTACGGCGTATACGGTTCCAAAGGGCTCATTGAAATTCTGGCTGGAACACCTGAACCGCCATAACGTGAAGAACGGCGGCATTCAAGAGAGGTTCGGACAAAAATTCATCCGCTTTAATCATCCTTCGGGCATCCAGCTCGAAGTGCTCGAGGATAGCTCCGATACGCGCAAGAATTGGACCACCAAGGAAGTCAGCGGAGACGTCGCCACGCGCGGTTTCCACGGGCCGGTGCTTTCGGTTCGCGAAATTGCGGAGACTGAGCGCTTTTTCGTCGATGCGCTTGGTTTCCGTAAAACCGGCCAAGAGGGCGCGTATCACCGGTTCGAAATCGGAGAAGGCGGCGCCGCGAAGACAGTCACTCTACTGCACGAGCCCGATCGCCCGTCCGGAAGTTGGATTTTTGGCGCGGGGACGGCGCATCACATGGCGCTCGAAGTTGAAAACGACGAAAAGCTCGCGGAACAAAAGGGCATCTATGACGAATTGGGCTACACCGACTGCTCCGAAATAAAAGATCGGATGTATTTCCACTCCGTCTATTGCCGCTGCCCCGGCGGCATTCTGGTCGAGTGTGCCGCCACAGTTCCGCAAGGATTCGCGGTGGATGAGCCGGCCGACCAGCTCGGTCAGAGTCTCCTGCTTCCGCCGTGGTTCGAACATCGCCGAGCGGAAATCGAAGCGATGCTCGAGCCGATCAAAGTTCCCGAAAGCAACTTCCCGGGTGGCGTGAAAAAGCCGGTGGCGAAGCCTGCCGCCGCTCCGGCGCAAGCGTCCGCAGCCGAGCAGCCCGCAGGCGGTGCATCCCGCCGCACCAGCGCAGTCTTCATTGGCGGGGACAAGCCTGCCAAGAGTTAGCGCCTGTTGAAAAATAGAGGGCGAGCTTCCCCCTCGCCCTGTTTTCCCTTCCGTTTTATACTCGCCATTTTTTCCGGGGTTGCGTTCTCGAAGGAATGCCGTTAGAGCGGCGGTTTGGGGCTGTGCCCGTGCGAGCCCGACCGCTGGCGCGCCGGCCCAGTCGGCATATTCAGGTTGATGATCGTGTTCACCAACCCGACGTGGGAAAATGCTTGAGGAAAGTTGCCGGCAAATCTCTTTTCTTCCGGATCGTACTCTTCAGACAAAAGCCCAACATCGTTTCGAAGCCTCAGCACGCGCTCGAGAAGATCCCGCGCTTTGTCGTTCTGGCCGAGAAGGTGATACGCGTCCGCCAGCCAAAGGCTGCACGCCAAAAATGCTCCCTCGCCCGAAGGCAGCCCGTCTTCAGATTTCTCAGTGTCATATCGCATCACTAGACCGTCGCGGATCAGCCGCCTTTCGATCTGCCGGATGGTGCCCGCAATGCGAGGATCGCTGGGCGGCAAGAAACCGACCAGTGGAATGAGAAGCAGGCTTGCATCCAGTTGCTTGGATCCATAGGACTGGACGAACGTGCCCAGTTCGGCATCAAATCCGCGCCGGCAGGCGTCGTCGTGAATCTCCTGCCGTGTGGCCCGCCACCTATCCAGATCCCCATCCGCTCCGGAGCTCTGGCAATCCTTGATCGCACGATCGAAGGCCACCCAGGCCATTACCTTCGAATGGGTGAAATGCCGAGTGGGCCCGCGAACCTCCCAAATTCCGTGATCGGGTTCTCGCCAAATATCCTGAAGGTGCCTCAAGAGTTCGCGCTGAAGATTCCTCGTAGGTTCGCTTTTGGCTTCGCTGCCCTTGGGGGCTTGGTGAAGAGCGTCCGCAATTTCTCCATAGATGTCCAATTGTAATTGCTCGGCGGCCGCGTTCCCGATTCGCACCGGCGACGCGCCCTTATAGCCTGGAAGCCATGGTATCTCGCGCTCAGGTATCCGGCGCTCCGCGGCCACCCCGTACATTATCTGCATCTGATCGGCGCTCCCGGCGGCGGCTCGCAAGAGCCAGTCTCTCCAGCGGCGAGCTTCTTCGTGGTAGCCAGCGTGCACCAGGGCGAGCAAACTAAAAGTTGCATCGCGCAACCAACAGTATCGGTAGTCCCAATTGCGCTTCCCACCGAACTCTTCGGGCAAGGATGTGGTCGCCGCGGCCAAGATGCCGCCTGTCGGATTGTAAGTCAGCGCCTTGAGCGTAATCAGCGAGCGTTCGACCGCGTCTGCCCCCGGTCCGTGGTAGGTGCACTTGGATATCCAGTTCTTCCACCACTTCGCCGTCTTTTCCAGAGACGCTTCTAAGTCCGTCGAGTTGGGGGAGTGGCCGAAGGAGCTTCCATACTTCAGGTCAAGGGGAATCGTTTTTCCCGCTGTGACGGTGAAATCGCTAACCGTTTTGAGCCCTTCCCCCTGAAGGGGAACCGGCGTTCGAAGCGCCAGCAGGTCCGGACCGACGATGGCGGATAATGCCCCGTCCGCCTGGCGCGTGACCCATGGCACGGATAGTCCGTAATCAAAGCGAACCACGAAATCCATTCGCATCCGCACCTTCCCGCGATCACCACGCACCAAACGAATGACCTCGGGAGTCCTGTTGCGAATTGGCATGAAGTCGATCAGCGTCACCGTTCCATCGTCGGTATCGAATTGAGTTTCGAGGATGAGGGTTTTCTCGCGGTAACGACGGGTTACGCGATATTTCTCGGCTGGAGCAATCTGCCAGCGGCCATTCTCGGGGGTTCCAAGAAGCGCTGCAAAACATGCGCCGGAGTCGAATCGCGGCAAGCAAAGCCAGTCAATCGAACCGTCGCGCCCAACCAGGGCCGCAGTTTCGCAATCTCCAATGAGGGCGTAGTCTTCGATCGCGGAAGGCACTGAATGATTGTAAGTCCAATTGGATTATGAGGCGAGGCAGCATCGCAACTTCTCGGCGCTGTGCCGCGAAACGGGCGCAAACCCTGGTCGCCTATCGCATCGCCATCCAGCTCGAAAGCTCACGGTTCAGAGCTTCTACCAAATCCGCGCGGTCTTCCCCCGGTAAATTCGAATCGATATCGTACCCTTGACTGCGCAAATAGTACGAGAGCATTCGATACGACGGCCTGAACGCTCGCACTTCCTCGGGGCTAATGGAGATGCGCTCGCCTGGAATCGAGGGAGTTAGCTCATCGCGCATATAAATTGCGTCAAATCCAAAAATGCGCCATTGCTCGCTGCGGCGTTCTGCGCGGTAAAGAAAACGCGCATGCGTGGAAAGGATTCCTTCCACGTTCTGCAGTTTCACCGGCAGATCAATGATCGCGGTTAAGCTGGCAATAGCGCGGTCTCCGGTCAGCGTCACCAGGACAGGTCCGAGCCGGTGCTTCGCTGGAATTCCACGTCTCGCCATGTCGATTGAGCCGCTCACAAAGTCCGGGCCGTTCCCTCGAAACCAACTGATTCGCACCACCGAGTCAGGCCAAAAACATTCCCGCATTTGCTCCCAGCGACCCATATCGCGGCTTTCCCGTTCGCGCAAAATGAGCTGCGTGATCGCGGAAACGTCCGCGCTATCCAGCACCGCTTTCGGCAAATTATTGCTCATCTGTCTTTGCCCGGACCGAATCCAGGGTGACGTCGTTGGTCGACAAATTCTTTACACCACCACGTACTTGAAACTGCGATTTGAGATGATAGCCTCACATGGAGGCTGTGTAGCCGCCTCGACGAAAGGACATGACGGCGATGTGGAACTTTCAGGCGAAAGGGTGGGGCCGCGCTCAGCGTCCAAGCCCCACGCTCACCCGCTATAGAGAGTCGGGCATCGCGGGCCGGTTGTCAATCCGGCGCTGGCTTCGCAAAAGCAGTTGCAGATTCTGTTCGTCACATCTGCCGAGTAGAAACGCTCGTAACTGCCTCAAAACAAACGATCGATGTCACGTCTACCCGTCACAAAAACGGAGGGCGCTTGAGCCGCCGGCCAGCATAACCGCGCCGGCGGCATCGGCGAATTCCAGATTGAAAACCGGCCGGAACCCGCTTACGCTGTTGACCTTAGTGATTCTACAGGCCGAATTGGATCAATCTTCAAGATTGGCGAGTGGCACTCACAAGCAGTTGAGCGCATTTTGATGGAGCCTTTTCACAACTTCGAGGTTGGAAAAATCCGCATCGGCGGCAACGCGCCCCTGTTTCTGATCGCCGGCCCCTGTGTAATTGAGAGCGAAGCCCACGCCACCTCGATCGCCACTCGTCTGGCGGAAATTGCCAGTTCCGTAGGTATCCCGCTGATTTTCAAGGCTTCTTACGATAAGGCCAATCGCTCATCCATTGCGTCTTTCCGGGGACCCGGCCTGGACGCCGGACTACGCGTGCTTGCCAAAATCAAGAAGCGCACCGGGCTACCCATCCTTACGGATGTGCATGAAGTTGGGCACGTCGGCCCGGCGGCGGAAGTTTGCGACGTGCTGCAAATCCCGGCGTTTCTCTCGCGCCAGACGGATCTTCTGGTCGCTGTCGGGCGGTCCGGCCGCGCCGCTAACATCAAGAAGGGCCAGTTCCTCTCGCCTTGGGATGTCGCCAATGCCGCGGAAAAGATCGCGAGCACCGGCAATCGGAAAATCATTCTGACGGAAAGAGGCGTATCCTTCGGCTACCAGAATCTTGTGGTGGACATGCGATCGTTCCCGATCATGCACAGACTGGGTTATCCGGTGGTCTTCGACGTGACGCACGCGGTGCAATTGCCCGGCGGAGAAGGAAACTCGAGCGGCGGTCAGCCCGAGTTCATCGAACCGCTAGCACGCGCGGGAGCCGCGGCAGGCATCGACGGATTGTTTCTCGAAGTGCACGACAATCCGGCGAAGGCTCTCTCGGACGGCACTAACGCGCTCCCGCTCGGGAAGCTCCGGCCGCTTCTGGAAAAGGTGTCGCGCATCGCTGCGCTCGCTCGTGAATGGGATGGGGGCGGAAGTCTTCCGCAAGGGCAGGAGGTTCCAACGAAGTCAGTCGTACGCAGACCAGAACGCAGAAAGTGGCGAGCCCGGTGAGTCCGACAGCATCTCGTAAAGGCGCAATCTCGTCGAACGGCAGAAAGGTGTCGGTGCCGACGGCGAAGCGCGTTCTCCAAATCGAGGCCGAGGCCATCAGCGATCTGATCGAGCGCTTGGATGAGCGCTTCGAAAATGCCGTCGAGTTGCTGTATGGCTGCAAGGGCCGCGTGGTTGTAACCGGCCTCGGTAAATCCGGACTGATCGGACGGAAAATCGCGGCGACTTTTTCCAGCACGGGCACGCCATCGATGTTTTTGCACGCCGCTGAGGCTCTCCACGGTGATCTTGGCATGCTCGCGGCCGGTGACGTCCTGCTGACGATTTCGACGAGTGGTGAAACCGAAGAACTCGTGGAACTCGTGGAGGCAGCAAGACGGCTCGGCATAAAGGTCGTCACGCTCACAGCGAAGGCATCGTCCACACTGGCGACGGCCAGCGACATCGTTCTCGATATCGCCGTTAAGGAAGAAGCCTGCTCGCTGAACCTGGCGCCCACTGCTTCCACGGCCGCGGCGCTGGCCATGGGCGACGCCCTCGCAATCGCTTTGCTCGAGCGTCGCGATTTTCGCGAAGATGATTTCGCCGCCCTGCATCCTCGCGGGCGCCTGGGGAAAAAACTGCGGCGCATCGAGATGCTGATGCACACGGGCGATGAATTGCCGCGCGTGCTTCCCACCACCAAAATGCCAGATGTGATTTACGAAATGAGCAGCAAAGGGTTGGGCCTCACCGCCGTCACCAAGCCCGACGGCCAATTGATGGGAATTATCACCGATGGCGATCTTCGTCGCGTGATGCAGCGGCGCAAGCAAAACGTCCTGGAACTCGCCGCCATGGATTGCATGACGAAAAATCCGGTCACGGCACCGCGCACCGAGCTTGCTGCCACCGCCCTTCGGCTGATGGAAGAGAAAAAGATCACATCCGTAATGGTTGTGGACACCAGCGGGCGTCTCGAGGGCATCGTCCACATTCACGATCTTTGGACACTGCAACTATTTTGACAGTTTAGCCGGAAATCCACATGCCGATTCGAGAAATCAAATTTCCCGCGAAAGTGATGCGGCGCGCCAAAAGAATCCGCGTTCTGCTCATGGATGTGGACGGCACGATGACTCCAGGCGTCGTGTGCCTGCAAGGTTTTCCCGACGGCAGCGTTGCCGAGATGAAAGTTTTCAACGCGCACGACGGCGCAGGCATCAAGCTCGCGAGCATCATGGGCATCCGCACCGGTCTGATTACGGGACGCGATTCGCCGGCTACGGCGCGGCGCGCCCGAGAGGCGTCGATGGAATTCGTGATTCAGGGCCAGCCGAAAAAGCTGGAATCCTACAAAGCGATTCTGCTTCGCGCGGGCGTTACCGAC
>DATDMO010000243.1:0-3771 GCA_036518755.1 Candidatus Acidiferrales bacterium
GAGCGGTTCGCTTCCCGGACATTCCTCTTTACCAGGGCTCCGGCGCGCCCATGCGCCTCGAAGCCGACCTGCGCGATTGCGAAGTCACCTACGGTGAAGTGCCGAAAGATCTCAATGGCATCCTCTATCGCTGCGGCCCCGACCGCCAATACCCGCCCATGGGAGGCGACGACATTTTCATCGACGGCGAGGGCATGGTCGTCCTGTTCCGTTTCGAGAATGGCCACGTGGACTTCAAAAGCCGCTACGTTCGCACCGAGCGCTACCTAGTCCAGGAAAAACATCGCCGCGCACTCTTCGGCCGCTACCGCAATCGCTACACCCGCGATCCCATCGCCCAGAATTGCAATCCCGGCACCGCCAATACCAACGTCGTTTGGCACGCCGGCAGGCTGCTCGCCCTCAAAGAGGACGACATGCCCTACGAGCTGAATCCGTACACGCTCGAGACTCTCGGCCGCTACGACTACGATGGCTCCATCAAGTCCGTTTGGATGTCCGCGCATCCGCACCTCGATCAAACCACGAACGAGTTGCTCACCTTCGCCTATCAGGCCAAAGGCGACGGCACCACTGACGTCGCCTACTTCGTCATTGGTCCCGACGGCAAATTGAAGCATGAGGTTTGGTTCAATGCGCCCTGGGCCGGGATGGTCCACGATTTCGCCATCTCCGATAAATACGTCATCTTTCCGTTCTTCCCGCTACTTACCGATGTGGACGTGCTGAAAAAGGGCGGCCCCTTCTATACCTGGCATCGCGACCGGCCCACCGTCGTCGCGATTGTCCCGCGCTACGGCAAGGCGCAAGACGTTCGCTGGTTCCGCGGCCCAACCAGTTTCGCCGGGCACATGATGAACGGGTCAACCGATGGCTCAAAGGTGAGCCTTGATGTGTGCTTGTCGCAGGGCAGTTCCTTCTTCTTCTTCCCCAACCACGATGGCACGCCTCCCGACCAGGCGCAGGCTGCGCCCCATCTCACGCGTCTGACGTTCGATCTGGCCGCCAACACTGAGGAATACAAGACGCAGCAGCTTTACGATTTCATGTGCGAGATGCCGCGCGCCGATGATCGTTACTACGGCAACGGGACGTACCGAAAGGGCTACGTCATCTGCCGCGATCCCAGCGTTCCTGGCGCGGGTAACATCGGATTCAGCTCCATCGGCCAGTTCGACCACAAGACGGGCAACGCGAAAGTCTGGAATCCTGGAGAAAATTCGGGCGTTCAGGAACCGCTGTTTGCCCCGCGCAAGCCGAATTCACCGGAAGGCGATGGCTACTTGCTCGCGCTCGTCAATCGCATGGTGGAAAATCGCTCCGATCTCGCGATTCTGGACGCGAAAAATGTCGAGGCCGGGCCGGTCGCAATCGTGAAGCTTCCGCACCGCGTCCGCATGACGTTCCACGGCATGTGGGTCTCGCAGGAAGCGCTCGATAGCGGCCGCTATTCCGCTGTGCGCACCGCCTAGCAGAGCGGGCGCGGGACGCAAGAGGGGATCTGCTTTTCTCTTCAAGCCCTCCCGCGCTATTACGCGGCCACGTGCTGCTTCCACGTGCTCTCCATCTCCACTTTCTGCCCAATCTTCAGCAGCCGCGAACGCAAGCTCTCCCGGTCGAGGCCCGCGAAGAAGCAAGCCCGCTCAAAATCGTCGTGGTCCTCAAAAATGAATTGCTGCGCCTTTCGCCGTTCCCGCAGTGTTCCGGTGCGCCAATCCTCCAGCGCGCGTGCCACCACGGCCGTCCACAACCGGCGCTCTGAAACGCAGTCTTCCGTCACGTTGCTCTGATGAAGTGTTTGTATTGTTGTGCCCTTGATCTCCATGTTCCCCCCGGCGGACGACCCCTGGTTTCCGGGACCGCCAGCCACGACAGCTATCGCATTTTCATCGCCAACACGGGGTTCTCACGGTGAAATGCCGAAGGTGCAAAGTTCGATATGACAGTGGCTTACAGGCCCTTAAAACCGAGCCGCGCCGGCATCAACTCGGGCGCGCCGCGCCAGTGTTCCAAGCCGCCTAAACTGTTCCGCCCGGAAACACTCCGTTGGTCGCTCAAAATGATGCCCAGATCGACCCGCCCCGTAGACGATTTTTCTTTACGCCAACAGGTACTTGCGCGCATCCGACCTCGGTGTAAAGATTTTCCTCGTATCCTCGGACTACGCCTACGCGCACTACTCGCCCTGCCGCCCCAGTCGCGCGGCGCCTTCCTCATCTGTTGCGCCTCGCCCCTCGCCATGTTCCAATCGGAAGCGGAGAATTCCACATGGCGCAGGTCGTAGCTCTAGTCGACGATCTTTTCTTCCAGGCGAAGCTGATCGAAATCGCGAAGCAAGTCAGCGTCGACCTCCGCACCTGCGCCACGCCCAATGCGCTCGCCGCCGAAATTGCGAACGACGCTCCGCGCCTTGTGGTCATCGATCTGAACGCCGAATCGAATCCGCTCGAAGCCATCCAGCGCGTCCGTTCCAGCAACCGCGAAATTCCGCTCATCGGCTTCCTTTCCCACGTCCAACTCGACCTCGCCGAACGCGCCCGCGCCGCGGGATGCGCGGACGTGATGCCGCGCTCGAAATTTACGCGCAACATGGCAACCATCCTCGCGCGCGCGAAATCCGAGTCCGCATGAGGACTCGCGCTCCCCTCCCGGCTCTCTCCGCTGCTGTCGTGCTCCTCCTTATGTTTTTGTCCGCTGCGCCTCTTTGGGCGCAAGATGGCGCTGAAACCGGCCCCGCGAACGCCCTCTCCTCCGCGCTTTCCGCAGCGTGCCGAGCGGACGAATCTCACTTCGCGAACTATCTCACTCAGGAGAGTGCCGCCGCCTTCAAGGCACTGCCCGCCGACCAGCGTACTTCTCTGCTCCAGCGCTTCTCGCTCGTCAGCGAGGCTGGAAAGCCTCTGCTCGATTCTGATCCGCAAAACCACATTGTCCTTCGGTGCCAAACTCCGGAAGCCACCACTGAATTTCGTTTCGGAGATGCGCGCCTTCACGAAAATCTCGCGTTCATACCGGTCGCCGTGGTCGATGGCCGCCAGACGCAGTTCGGCCTTGTTCGCGAAAACGGTGGCTGGCGGCTGATTTCCCTCGGCTTGGTACTGCTGGATATCCCGCAGCTCTCGAAACAGTGGGCTGAATCCGATCTCTCCGCGCACGAGCAGGCCGCGATCGCCGCCTTGCGCGGTCTCGCTGACGCCATCGAAACCTATCGCCGCGCCTACGGCAAGCTGCCCGATTCGCTCGCGCAGCTCGGCCCCGCGCCGAAGGACCAGATTTCGCCCGAGCAAGCTTCGCTCGTCAACGAGCATCTCGCCGAGGGCAGCACCGGTGGCTATAGGTTTCGCTATAGGATCGTTTCTTCCTCGCAAGAAGGAAATGAGATGTTTGAGCTCGCCGCCGTTCCGGAAGCCTACGGAAAAACGGGGCGCCAATCTTTCCTGCTGGATACCTCTGGAAAAATTCACGCGGCGGATAAGCACGGCGAACTTGCCACTGCCGACGACTCCCTGGTCGCCCAGTCACCCTGACCCATTCGGCAGTGGGCGCTGCCCTAATTCACATGGGGGAGAACAACCCGCTTCGCGGTTCTTTAGGGGGTCGGACCTTTAGGTCCGACAAGAGTCGTCGAGAATCAGAGGGCTTTAGCCCCTGAAGAAAGCGGCTTGCTCTCTCCTGTTCTCAAATTAGCGAGGCCGGCGCCATTCGTGCCATCCCGAGCGGAGCGTCCCGCGCCTTTGCCTTTGCGCGAAGCGCCGGGACGCGCAGTCGAGG
>DATDMO010000244.1:0-7194 GCA_036518755.1 Candidatus Acidiferrales bacterium
GATGGAATCTGAAGCTTCTCTTCCGTGTTGGCGCGCTCCGAATGGCGGGCGCTGACGATTCTTACGAACGCGCTGCCCTGCCCCTACTGAAGCAGGCCGGCATTCAGTTCGAGAAATTATCTTCGGCAGACTGCGCCAAGCGTTGGCCGCAGATAAATTTCGAAGACGTCTCTTGGGGCATCTACGAGCCCGATTCCGGCTATCTTGCCGCGCGGCGTGCGTGTGAGGCTGTTCTTGACGCGTTCATCAGAGGAGGCGGCCAATATCGGCAGGCGCAGGCCGCTCCCGGCCCGATTGCGTCTAATCGCATGCAGGGAATCAGCGTCACTCCCGGTGAAATTCTGAACGCCGACTGTTATGTTTTCGCTTGTGGTCCGTGGCTCGGGAAAGTCTTCCTCTTTTTGGCGCCGACGATTACCCCCACGCGGCAAGAAGTCTTCTTCTTCGGCACTGCTGCAGGCGATCTCACCTTCACGGACGCGCGGCTGCCGGCCTGGATTGATGGTGGGAAGCACCAGTTCTATGGCATTCCTGGAAACCACTGGCGCGGCTTCAAGCTGGCGGACGATGCGCGTGGACCGGTTATCGATCCAACCACCATGGAACGTCAGGCCTCCGATGAGGGGATCGCGGCCGCACGGGCCTATCTTCGGTTGCGCTTTCCAGCGATGGCCGCTGCTCCGCTACTTGAAAGCCGCGTGTGCCAGTACGAGAACACTACGGATCACCATTTCATCCTGGACCACCACCCTGAAGCGGAAAATGTCTGGATTGTGGGCGGCGGCTCCGGCCACGGGTTTAAGCACGGTCCAGCGATGGGGGAGATGGTCGCGAAAGCAATTTTGGACCTGAAGACACCGCCCAGTGAAATGCGTCTCGGCGGCCGGCTGAAGAAAGATTCGAGCTAAAGCAATCCGGACAAGCAAAGGAAAAGCGCCCGCCTAAAATGCAAGGCGGCGGCTACAAAACTACTGCCCGCGGCAGAAGTCGCCCGCCGAATGCGTTAAACTCCTTGGGCCACTCTATCTGAAGGTAGGGCACCGATGCTGGTCGTGATGCAATCACAAGCGACAGAGGAACAGGTTCGCGCCGTCTGCGACCGGATCGAATCACTGGGCCTGCGCGCACATCCGATTCCCGGAGCAGGCCGCACCGCAATCGGCATCACAGGCAATAGCGGCAGCATAGACACGGGCGCGCTCGAAACGATGCCGGGGGTGCTCGAGTGCGTTCCGGTCAGCAAGCCTTACAAGCTCGTCAGCCGCGATGTGAAGCAGGAAAACACGATCGTCCGCATTCCAACCCCGTCGGGTGAAGTTACCTTTGGCGGCAATGCTGTGGCACTGGTGGGCGGGCCGTGTGCTATCGAATCGCGAGACCAAGCCTTCACCATCGCCGAGCGCATTCACGCGTCCGGCGCGCGGCTTTTCCGAGGCGGCGCTTACAAGCCGCGCACGTCTCCATACGCCTTTCAGGGGCTCGCCGAGAGCGGCCTTGAGATTTTGGCCAAGGTCCGCGAAGAGTTCGGCCTTGGCATCGTCACTGAAGCCATCGACCACGAGTCGCTGGACTTGGTCGAGAAATATGCGGACGTCATCCAGATCGGCGCGCGCAACATGCAGAATTTTTCGTTGCTGAAACGCGCCGGTCGCGCGAAGAAGCCTGTGCTGCTGAAGCGCGGAATGTCCGCCACACTCGACGAATTTCTGATGGCGGCCGAGTACGTGTTGTCCGAAGGCAACTATCAGGTGATCCTGTGTGAGCGGGGTGTGCGCACGTTCACGGACCACACGCGCAATACGTTGGATGTGAGCATCATTCCGGCCGTGCAGAGCCGCAGCCACTTGCCCATTGCGGCGGACCCTTCGCATGGAACCGGGCGGCGGAACAAAGTGCTGCCGCTTTCGCGCGCCTGTGTGGCCGCCGGCGCTGACGGACTTCTCGTGGAAGTGCATCACGACCCCGCGCGGGCCCTCTCGGACGGTCCGCAGTCGATTCTGCCCGATGAATTCGATCACCTGATGCGCGAAGTGCGAGATATTGCAGGAGTTCTAGGACGCACGCTCAATTGAATACTTGCGCCTCTTGGGTAAATTGACTTTGGGGCGTCTGTGGCGCTATTTTTCCCACAATCGTCTAGTAATTGGGAGAGGGACGTGTGCGCGGATTCATCCACGCGGATCAACAGGCTGCTCGCCGATTGGGGCCACGGGAATGAGGAAGCGAGGGAAGCGTTGATTCCCGTGGTGTACGATGAACTGCGGCGGGTGGCGCGCCGACATCTGTGGCGCGAACGTCCTGACCACACGCTGCAGAGCGCCGCGTTGGTCAACGAAGCCTATCTGCGCCTGGTTCGCGAGGAAGCACCGCAGTGGCAGAACCGAGCCCACTTTTTCGGAGTGGCCGCGCAGATGATGCGGCACATTCTGGTGGATCATGCGCGCAACCGGCTGGCGGCCAAACGCGGAGCGGGAGCGCCGCGTCTGACTCTCGATCCGAATCTGGCCCCGGTGGAGAAACGAGAAATTGATCTGGTGGCGCTCGATGATGCGCTCGGCAAACTCGCGGCTCTCGATCCGCAGCAAGGGCGTCTGATCGAGCTGAGATTCTTTGGAGGACTTTCCATCGAGGAAACCGCTGTCGTCTTGGGTGTTTCGCCCGCCACCGTAAAACGGGAATGGGCGACGGCGCGAGCATGGTTGCGGCGCGAAATGAAGAAGGATACGGGAACGGAACGCAGGGACGGCGCACCTAAGTAGCGAGGCGGGCGCTAGAAACCGCTGCCCGCGGCGAACGAATCAGTCAAGTTTGGATGGAAGGTGAGTATCCTGAGAGTCGGTCGCAGGCTGCTCGGCGACCATGGGACGACCCTCCGCCTCCTGCGGTTCCGTAGAGGCAGAGATGGCCGGTGCAGAGTCTGAGGGAGATTTTTTCCGCAACAAGTCTTCGGCAACATTTATGAGTTTTGTGACGTCCGATTTCGACACCAGTCCGCGTGCGCCTGCCTTCTTAGCTTCCAACTCAAGCCATTCAGCATAATGCATCGTGTAAATTACGATTGGAACCGAAGGCAGGATCCTCATAATCTCGCGAGTTGCCCTTAGGCCGTCCATCACGGGCATCGCCAAATCGAGAATGATCAGGTCAGGATGCAGCTCCCTTGCTTTCGCTATCGCTTGCTCGCCATTCTCGACTTCCGCGCATACTTCCCACCCGCCGTGGGCCTTCAGCGCTTCGCTGAGACGGCCTCGAACCACCTCGTTATCATCCACAAGCAGTATTTGTGTCGCCATGAAGGAGCACGCTCCCGTCGGGAACACGGCCCAGAGTAACGTCGGGTACCCTACAGTGGATTGGAATGCTTGGAAATACCAGTGAGACGGTAGAAGATCACCCAGAATCCTCTACATGATTCCTAGTATGCGGGCACCCTCACGGCTGCAGATATCGGATTCCGGCTGGAAGAAGCGTGGAAGTTCAGGCTTGGACGGGCAAGTTTGCGGCTTCCCACGCCGCGATACCGCCAGCGATTTCGCTGACGCGCTGAAACCCGCCGCGCTGTAACAAACTCGCGGCGATGGATGAGCGGTACCCACCGGCACAATAGACCAGAAGGGAACGGTCTCTCGGGAGCTTGTCGAAATTCTCGACGAGATGATTGAGCGGGAAGGATAGGCTCCCGTCGATGTATTTCTGTTTGCGCTCACCGGGACCGCGGACATCAATGGCCAGGGGTGGCTTTTCGGACGACAGAAGCTCCGCGGCGAAGGGTGCGCTGAGGCGTTCGGTGCTGATGGTGAGATCGGGGCGCGACTTCAGGCTGTGCAAGCCATCCTTCAAATATCCGACGATATGGTCGAAGCCGATGCGGCCGAGGCGAGTTGTCGCTTCGTTTTCGCGGCCAGGGTCGGCGATGATGACAATTGGATGATCGCGGTCGAGCACGGTGCCGGCCCAGGTTGCGAACTGGCCGCCGAGGCCTATATTAATGCTGCCCGCGAGGTGAGCCGCGGCAAATTCTCCCGGATCGCGCGTATCGAGGATTTGAGCGCCGACCGCTTGCAAGGCAAGCAGGCCGTCGAGCGTCATCGCGTTGACCCGTTCGAGCGTTTGATCGAGCGTGGGACGCTCTTGGCTATTCAGTACAGCATCGTAGGTAAAGTAGGAAGGAGCATCGGGCTGATCGGCGGTGACCACTTTGATGAAGGCTTCCTTGGTCATGGGCTGCAACGCGTAGTTCGAGCGGCGCTGTTCTCCCAGTGTCGATACAGTTTCCTTGCTGAGCGCCTTACCGCAAAGCGAGCCCGCGCCGTGAGCCGGATACACGAGGCTTTGGTCCGGCAGCGCCAGTAATTTGGCGTGCAGTGAATCGAAGAGCATGCCGCCGAGTTCGGTGGCGGACCAACCGAGGGCCACGCGGAGATCGGGACGACCTACGTCGCCAATAAACAAGGTGTCTCCGGTAAGCACGGCATGCGGCAGCGTTTCGCTGGCGTTCAAATCGTAAATCACGATGGAGATTGACTCGGGGGTATGTCCCGGTGTTTCGAGTGCCTTCAGCCGGACACGACCGAATTCGACGATGTCGCCATCGTGAAGAGGAGTGAATGCGTAAGCCGCCTTGGCCGCAGCGCCGAGGTAGATTCTTGCGCCCACGCGGTCGCGCAGCTCCAAATGCCCGGCCACAAAGTCGGCGTGAAGATGGGTGAGGAGTACGTGCCTGATCTTGAGGGCGTGTTCCGCGGCAAAAGCGACGTACTGATCCGTGTCGCGCTGCGGGTCAACGACAGCAGCCGTGCCTGTAGCTTCGTCTCCAATGAGGTAGGAGGCGTGCGCCAGGCACGACAGATAGAATTGTTTGAAAACCACGCTGCGGCACCTCCGCTTCGAGACCGCTAGCGCGGCTGGGGGACAATCCGCAGATAGGGTCGAGGCGCCTTCCAGCCACTCGGATATTTCTGCTTGGCTTCTTCTTCCGACACTGAAGGCAGAATGATCACGTCGTCACCGTGCTTCCAGTTTACCGGCGTGGCCACTTTGTGCTTGGCGGTGAGTTGCATCGAATCGACAACTCGGAGAACCTCGTCAAAGTTGCGGCCGGTGCTCATGGGATAACTGAGCATCAGCTTGATCTTTTTGTCGGGACCGATGACGAACACGGTGCGCACAGTGGCATTCGTGGCAGCGGTGCGGCCTTCCGAAGTGTTGCCGGCGTCGGCGGGCAACATGTCATACAGCTTGGCGATTTTTAGTTCTGGATCGCCGATCATAGGATATTTCACCTTGTGGCCCTGGGTCTCTTCGATGTCCACGGCCCATTTGCCGTGACTCGCGACGGGGTCGACGCTGAGACCGATAATCTTGCAATTGCGCTTTTCGAATTCCGGCTGCAGACCAGCCATGTAGCCGAGTTCAGTGGTGCAGACAGGAGTAAAGTCCTTCGGGTGTGAAAACAAGACTGCCCAGCCGTTGCCGATCCATTCGTGGAAGTTGATCGTACCTTGGGACGTCTCGGCTGTGAAATTCGGCGCTTCGTCATTTATGCGCAGGGACATGGAATTCCTCCGGTTTTCTAATCGCTTAGCTTAGGTCTCGGCCAGTGTGATTTGCCGACAGTACGCTGGAGCTTAGCAAAATTTCCGCGGCGCTAGAACCAAAGTTTTGTTTAGGCCGGGAGGCGGTGTCCTGCTTGACTCTCCGCGTTTTGTTCCTTAATCTAGGCGCGCTCTCACCCCCATTCGATAAAGGGAGGATGCGTTGGCCAGCCCATCGAAGCCCGCTTATATCAAGGTGACCGTCGGATGTACGAACTGCCAGGCCAAGCAGGTGGTTAACGTACCGATCCACGCCGAACTGACTCCAAGGGGCGGCCAAATAATGGTTTGCGCGGAGTGTGGGCAAGGATTTGAAGTGAGAGCTCCCAAGAGCATGACAGAAGGGCTATTCCCCGCCTAGTTATCAGATTCACGAGACATTCAAATTCCAGCCCACCCGCGCGTGAGTCATTGCACGGCGTGGCGCGGACAGAGCGACGTTTGGTGGTGTCCGTGCCACGGTGCTGACGAGGTCCTGATTATTTCGAACTGCGAACGACTACGCCGTGGATCGGCTGCGTGCCGAAGTGTGAAGTAGGCCCATTAGACGGGCCACCGAATGTCAGCGTGATGTTCGAGAACTGGACACTCGTTCCCCCAGTGATATCGACGGTCAGTGTACATGGCGTGGATGGCGTGCAATGTGGCATGAACGGCGCCGGGCTGCCATCAGCGGTAACGAAGACCGGGCCGCTCATCGTGAACTCCGTGTCACTCACGCGATTGACTACGCCGTCAGTGATTGTGATGTGGTGGGTATGGGGATGCCGACCGGTCTTCGCAGAGTTGTCGTCGGCGTTTCCGCCATTCAGCTCTATTACCCAAAAATCGCTGTGGGTCATATTGACGGCCGCCGAGAAATTCGCCGTGCCGGAATCCCCTTTGATGTCCAACGACCATTCACCCCGGATTTCCCAGGGACCACCCACGCCTGTTTCGGGGGTATAGTCATTGATTAACCCGCTCAGATGCACGGGTAGCGGCGGATCCTGAGCCAAGGCACCAGCGGCCATCGTCAGCGCCAGGACCGCGTGGCGTTTCTATCCGACCGGGATGGACCGACGGATGTGTGGGTCACACAGGTTGGCTCGGGAGAATTCCATAACTTGACCCGCGGGAGCGCGCCGGAGCTGGTTAATCCATCGATCCGGACGCTAGGGTTCTCGCCAGACGGCTCCCTCGTGACGTTTTGGGTTCGCAAAAAAGATGAAACAGGGGAAGACAAGATCAGCATCTGGGCGGTGCCAACCTTAGGCGGACAGCCGAAACCGTATCTAGAAGGCGCGGCCGAGGTCGATTGGTCACGCGATGGCTCGCGACTGGCATACCATACGCCAGGACCCGGGGACCCCCTCTTCGTTTTAGACGGCAATTCGCGATCAGAGGGTCGGCGGATCTTCACCGCGCCCTTTGGGCTCCACTTGCACTTCCCGTTGTGGGCGCCTGATTCCGCGTTTATCTATTTCGTCCAGGGCTCGCTGCCAGACAAATTGGACATTTGGCGCATCCCTTCCGGAGGCGGAACCCCCGAAAAGATCACCTCTTACAACGGGCGTGTGACTTACCCGGTTCTATTGGATTGGCGCACGCTGATGTATCT
>DATDMO010000245.1:0-7425 GCA_036518755.1 Candidatus Acidiferrales bacterium
TCGTTCCCCCGGTTAACGTTTTGAACGCCGAGCAAAAGGAAGCGCTCGAAGAAATTTGGCGCTGGATTGTAGCCGGAAAATTCTCGACAGGGCTGCTTCACGGCGTGACCGGCAGCGGCAAAACGGAGGTTTATCTCGGAGCGATTGAAGCGGCGCTATCGCGTGGGAAGACGGCGATTGTCCTCGTGCCTGAGATTGCGCTAACGCTATGGCTCGGAAGACTAGTCCGCGCCCGCTTCGGCGCGATCGTCGCCATCCTGCACAGCGGCCTTCCGGATATCGAACGCGCCCGCGAATGGTGGCGCGTTCGCCACGGCGAAGCCAAGGTCGTCGTCGGCACGCGCTCCGCTGTGTTCGCCCCGCTCGAAAATCTCGGCCTCCTCATCGTGGACGAAGAGCAGGAATCGAGCTACAAGCAGGAAGAAACACCGCGCTACAACGGCCGCGACACAGCCGTCTACCGCGCGCGCCTCGAAGGCGCGGTCGCGCTGCTCGGCTCGGCCACTCCTTCGCTTGAAACCTACCACAATGCTCGCGCCGGAAAGTATCACCTGCTCCAGCTCGCGTCGCGTGTGGAAAACCGTCCGCTTGCGGAAGTGCGCATCGTGGATTTGCGCGAGGACTTTCGCCGCCAGCATCGCGCCGCGCCTCTGTCAGAAACGCTTCGCGCAGCCATTGCCTTGCGCCTGGAAGAGCGCACCCAGGCCATGGTGCTCATCAACCGTCGCGGCTATTCATGGTCCCAACTCTGCCGAAGTTGCGGCGCTTTCGTGCAATGCCAGAATTGCAGCATCGCGCTCACGTATCACAAGAGCCGCCAGCGCCTCGAATGCCACTACTGCGGCTATTCGATTCGCCCTCCAAAACAGTGCCCGAAGTGCCATGCGGAGTACATGTACTTCGTCGGTGATGGCGCCGAGCGCGTTGATGAATATCTTCGCGAACAGTTCCCTGCCGCACGTATCGCGCGCCTTGATCGCGACACGGTCCGCACCAAGCGCGAGTACCAACAAGTGCTGGGCGCATTCGCAAGCGGCGAAATCGATATTCTGGTGGGTACGCAGATGGTCGCCAAGGGCCACGATTTCCAGCGCGTGACGCTGGTTGGCGTCGTGGCGGCCGATCTCGCACTAGGCCGCCCGGACTTTCGCGCCGCCGAACGTACCTTCCAGTTGCTCACGCAAGTCGCGGGGCGCGCGGGACGCGGCGAACTCTCCGGAGAAGTCCTCGTCGAGACCTACTATCCCGAGCACTACGCAATCCAGTACGCCGCGCAGCAGGATTACGTTTCCTTCTACGAAAAGGAAGCGCACTTCCGCCGCATTCTGCACTATCCGCCGTTCACTGCTCTCGCCACCGTTCTCGTGCGCGATCGCAAAGTGGAGAACGCGATTCGTTGGTCCCGCGCGCTCGCGGACTATTTCGCGCCGTTCGAGGAACGCGGCGTAAAAATTCTCGGGCCCGCTGCCGCGCCTCTCGCGCGTCTGCGCCGCGATTACCGCTATCAATTCGTGCTGAAATCGCCCCACCGCTCAGCGCTGGCAAAAGCACTCGCCGGTGCGGTTGCTTTTTGCGCCGCAAAAGAACTCCCCCCCACCGCTGTTATCGTGGACGTCGATCCAGCGAATCTGTCCTGACCGTCGAAACTACTGCCCAGAACCGATCACCGCGGCCCACGGTGTAAAGCACAACGCGAAAATCGCCAGTGCGATCAGCGCCCACACCCGCCGCGATGGGTCGAGCGGCCTCCATTCGTCAGCGAGCGGAGGATGCCGGAATCGCAGCGTCAGGGCGAGCAGCAGGCCGCCCCACAGATACCACAGATAACTGAACCGGCCGATCAGCAGCAGCCCCAGCGCCACGGCGATCGAGATCCGCCAATGCCGCCGGCTCGCCACGGCGAACATGATGTGTCCGCCATCGAGTTGCCAGGCAGGCAGCAGGTTCAGCGCCGTCACGAACAGTCCCACCCACGCGGCGCGGCCCATCGGATTCAGCAGCAGCCAAGTCACATCCGCGTGCGGATGAAATAGCGAGCTAAAGAATCGCATCAGCAGGGGATGCCCGAAGATGATCGCGGCACTTCGCTCCGTGCCCGGAATGATTTTCGACGTGGCGATTCCATACGCCATCGCCGGCAGCGCAAACACAAATCCCGCCACCGGACCGGCTAACCCCACGTCGAAAAGCGCCTTGCGCGTGGTGATCGGCGAACGTATGCGAATCACCGCGCCAAAAGTTCCAAACAGCGTGGGCGCGGGAATAAAGTACGGATAGCTCACGTCAATGCCGTAGATTTTGCACGCCACGTAGTGCCCCATTTCGTGAGCGAACAAAATGATCAGCAGCGTGAACGAAAACGGGATTCCCTCCGCCAGCACCGCTGGATGCTCGAACGTCAGGGCCATCAGAGACACCGGGTCTTGCCCGCCGGAAAACGGCTGGCGATTTTCCGCGTAGGCGCGCCCGAATTCCGCGCCCACGGCCAGCGTGGAAAGCACCGTCAGCAAAAATAGAATCAGTGCCGGCCAAAGCGGGCGCCGCTTCAGCGGTCGCGAACGAAACTCCGTCCTCGGCGCATACTGTGCGTCGAGGACTTCCACGGGGGAACGGTTGAACCCATTACCGTTCCCTTCGCTCACTGGCGCACACTCATCGGCTCGTGCTCTGAAAAATTCTCATGTGAATTGGATGCCGCGCGCGAAAGCTCGCACGTCCAAAATGTGGAGAACCACGTCTGCGTCAGTTGAATTGACGCGATACCAAAAGAACTCCACGCGAAGGTCAGGACTTGTTGGCGGGAGCCGGTAGTGCCTGAAGTTCCTTGCCGGGCTTGAAGCGTACGGCTTTGCCGGGCGGGATGCTCACCTGCTGCCCAGTGCGCGGGTTGCGTCCGATACCGGTCTTTCGCGGTTTCACGTTGAACACGCCGAAGCGCCTCAATTCGATGCGCCTTCCGCGGCCCAGCGAATTTTTCATCGCCTCGAAAACCGTTTCCACCGCTTGCTCGGCCTTGGCCCGGCTGACGTTTGTTTTCTGAACGATGGCGTTTACGATGTCGAGCTTGATCACAACTTCCTCCGCAAGCCTCTATTTCAGGCCGGAACTCCATGCTAGTCAGAGGTTTGCAGGTTGTCAAGCGCACCTCTGTGTAATACACTGCGCGGTCCCACCCACTTTAGAATCTCCATTCCCGGGGAGGAATGATCCATGTCGGTGAAGTCGGACAAATGGATTCGCAGGATGGCGCGCGACCACAAAATGATCGAGCCTTTTGAGGACCGCCAGGTGCGGGACGGAGTGATCAGCTACGGCGTTTCGTCCTACGGCTACGATATGCGCGTGGCGGATGAATTTCGCATCTTCACCAACGTCAACTCCACCATCGTGGATCCGAAGCACTTCGACCCCAATTCTTTCGTCGAGTTCAAGGGCGCGGTTTGCATTGTGCCGCCCAATTCGTTTGCGCTCGCGCGCTCCATCGAGTTTTTCCGCATTCCGCGTAATGTGCTTACGATCTGCGTCGGCAAATCCACGTACGCGCGATGCGGCATCATCGTGAACGTCACGCCGTTCGAGCCGGAGTGGGAAGGCTTCGTCACCCTCGAGATCAGCAACACCACCCCGCTGCCCGCGAAAATCTACGCCAACGAAGGACTCGCGCAGGTTGTTTTCTTTGAGTCCGACGAGCAGTGCGAAGTTTCCTACAAGGACAAAAAGGGCAAATACCAGTCGCAGCAAGGTATCGTCCTGCCGAAGATTTGAGGTCCCGGAGTTGTGACGGGTAGAGTGTGCCCCCGTCGTTTGTTTCCATGGAGTTAGGGGCAGTTCTACTCGGCTCATGTGTCGAGCAGATTCTGGATGGATTCTGGAGGCTGGAAACTGGAGGCGGGAAACTAGATTCTGGTGCGAGCGGGAACGCTCCGGGAACCGAACCGGGCGCGGTTTTCGTGTTGCTGGCCCTCCTGCCCGCGCCCATAGGCGGAGACATGCAACGGGGACGCAGACAAGAACTCCGAGGCAGGATTCCAGCGTGCCCATGTCTCTTCATCTCCTTTCCGGGCCGAGAGAGCGCCCTCGACTCACGCTAGCTGAAAGAGATTTGAAAATGTCAAGTGGCGCCTGTGGACTCTTCTGAAGACTGGACGTTCGCGGCTGCAAAGCTCTCGCGGAAGGATTCCGGGCCGAGATGGCCGGGAGCCTGATTAGCAGAAAGGGTCACGTGCGCTTCGCGGGGGCTCGGGGAGAGCGGCGGACGGCTCTGATTCTGCCGCTTTTCCTCCTCCGCAGAAGAACCGATCGCGGCCATCGGATTCGAGTCCGGAAACGTAGACTCCATTGGGCATTTCGAGCGTCTCCAGGACCTCGCCGTCCTCGGAGCCGGCGTCATCGGGGCAGGGTTGTTTCTGATCGCGCGAGCAGCTGGACTCGGATGACCCTGGCGCAGCTCATTCGTGAGGGCTCGCGGGATAACGATCCTTGTCGGATTGTCACTTTCCCGTTACCGGATTCTTGTAGTGGTACGGCGGGACGTAGACGTCCGGGTAGAGCTTGTAGGTTTCCGTGGGAGGCTCGTCCGGAGGGAGTCCGGGAATCGCGGCGGGCGGAGGATCGCCGCCCTGGTCCCATCCCTTGGTGAACGGAACGTAGTAGGTGAAATAGGCGTGGAGCTTTTTGATCTTCCACACGCCGTCTTCTTTCACGTATTCATTCTCGTAGACGGCATCGCCCCATTGAGCTCTCTTGTGGAGTTGGCCCACCTGCATGAACGCGCGCCAGCGTCCCTTGGCGGTTTTGCCATCGGGATTAACGGTGACCATGGGCTGCAACTGAATGTGGTTGAAAACGGTCCCGTACGTGAGGTCGGGCAGCTTGTGGAGATAGGCGCGGACGTGGTCTTGTCCCTTGTAAACGCCGCGCAGGCCGATCTCGAGGGTGCCGTCCTTGGTGAAAAGATCGGCGACTTCGTCCCATTTGGCCTTGTCCACGTAATAGCCGTAGGCGTCCTGGAGATTGCAGATGTCGATGTAGTCCTGCGAAAGCTGCACCTGGTGGGAGAGTTGCGCAACCTGAGCCTTCAGCGCCGCGACCTCCGCGGCAAGGTCGTTTGAATCGCCGCCTGGGGCGGCAACGGCCAGCATGGGACAAATCAACGAAACGACAAGCAGGATTTGCGGAACGGGAATTTTCATTTCAGATGCCTCCTATTGGTAGGTACAAAAGCGCGACAAAAAGCAGATCCCTCGTCAGAACCGGACTCGGGATGACAACAAAAACCAAGACCGAACACCAAAAGGCGCCCGCTTGAAGGCGATCGCCACGAAAGCAAGAACCAAGCAGGCCCTAGACGCCGAGGCAAATGGCCAGCACGTAGCCAAGCATCTGCGCCGGGGATCCGCCGCGGCGGATGCCCCTACCAAGACTCACAAAAGGCCGATTTTCCAAGGCGCGAGGGTACCAGCCGGTCATCGCGCCTGCAAGATCAACCGCATAGGAAGCGCGTCGAGTGTATGCTTCTTGAGGGGGAATCGCAGGCGGCAAATTCGTTGTATCAAGGAGACGGGAAGCGTAGGATGCGCCAGATTGAGATGCAAACAGGAGATTGCCGTCAACATCGCGACCACAAAGCCGAAATGAGAATCAGCGCCACCATCAAATCCGACCCTTGGAAACACTCGTGAAAAAATGCAACTGTGTGCTGTCCATTCCCGGCGACGCCATCTACTTGCGCGAACAAGTGGCGGTTGCAAAAGCCACGGCTGACCGCCTGGGAGTGGAACTGCAAGTGGTGGACGCGGAGATGGACCCAGTGAATCAGGGCCAACAATTGCTGAAATTCGTGCAGGCACCGCCCGCGGAACGGCCCCAGGGCATCCTTCTAGAACCGGTAAGCGCTGCTGGACTGCCGCGCGTGGCCGAGGCCGCAGTGGCGGCGGGAATTGGTTGGCTGGTTAGCAACGCGCAGGTGGATTACCTTGCAACGCTCCGAAAAAACGCGAAGGCTCCGGTATTCCAGGTGTCGCAGGACCACGTGGAAGTAGGGCGGATTCAAGGGCGGCAGATGGGCGCAATCTTGCCGGAGGGTGGGACGGTGCTATATCTGCGGGGACCGTCGATGAGCTCAATCGCGTCAAAGCGATTCGAAGGCCTGGAAAGCGGCAGACCCAAGAATGTGAACGTGAAGAGCGTGAAGGTGCAAGGCTCGACGGCGGAGAGCGCCTACACCGCAGTATCTTCCTGGCTGAACCTCTCGACGGTGAAGCCGGAGGGGACGCGAGTGATCGCGTCACAGAACGCGGATTTCATTTTTGGAGCCAGAAAGGCGTTCGAGACGACGGGCGAGGCGGAGCGAAGGAAATGGCTCGCGCTGCCGTGCGCGGGCGTGGGAATTCAGAAGCAGATCAAGCCGCTGGTGGATCAAGGGATGCTTCGCGCGGCCGTGCTGACTTCCCTGACGATGGATATCGCGCTGGAAATGCTGGTGCGTGCAATGAAGGACGGTTCGCAGCCACCGGAAAAGACGTTTGTGGAGGCGCACTCGTATCCGAGCCTGGAAGAACTTGCCAAGACACGGAACCGGGCATAGCTCCGCTTCGGTCGATATCGGCGCGGCGCAGCGCTAGGCCAGCTTCTCGGCAAGCTCGATGAAATTGCGGGCGGTAACGTCGAACGATCCGTTCGCGGAAGAGGGAACATTTTCCGCGGCTGCGGCGGCATGCACGGCACCCCGCTCCGAAGGCCGGGGCACAAGACCCGTCTTCAGGCCGCACGATTGCGCGGCTTTCAGATCTGGAGGATGCGCGGCCACCATCATGACTTCGGCGGGCTTGCAGCTGAGAAGTTCCACCGCTCCGAGATAAGCCTCTCGATCCGGTTTGTAATGATGGAAGAGTTCCGCCGAGAAGACCGTGTCCCACGGAAGTCCCGCATGTTTGGCCATATCGACCAGCAAGGAGACGTTGCCATTGGAAAGCGTGGCGATCACGTAGTTTTTCTTGAGGCGCGTGAGCCCCGCGACCGCGTCCGGCCAAGGCGTCAGGCGGTGCCACACCCGATTCCAATGGTCCTTCTCCTCTTCCGCCAAACCAACGATGTTGTATTCCTTCAGCAGGTTTTCGAGGATCATGCGATGTAGCACGTCGAGTTTGGTCCAGGGCATTTCGCCCTTGCGCACTTTGTCCATGGACGGAGCGTAGCCTGCGCGCCACTGGTCTGCGAACTTGCCCCAGTCGATCTCGAGTCCCTTCTCCTTACCCCATTGCGCGCCTTCGCGAATGATTGAACCGCGCCAATCCACTACGGTGCCGAAGACGTCGAAGATGAGCGCCTTGACGCCCCGGGTGTTTGAGCGGACGGGCTGCTGGTCCGAGTTTGCTGCTTCCGCACTGGACAAAGCCATGAGGCCTCCGACTGCGACAGGGACTG
>DATDMO010000246.1:0-4833 GCA_036518755.1 Candidatus Acidiferrales bacterium
CACATTCTGCGGGGCCGTGATTCCGCGGACCACGTCGCCTGGTACATCTGGATGAATCCGGTCCGAAAGGGCCTGTGCGTCACGCCGGCCGCTTATCCATTTCTGGGTTCGTTCACCGAAATTGGCCGGAGGATGTTGAGGGGTGTCGCAGGCGCGGAATGGACGCCGCCGTGGAAAAGGGCCACGCCTCAGGTCACACCGTAGGCCGACAATTTAACGGCGAAGATGCCGCGCTGAAGACCGCGGCGCTACATTAAAACCTTACGTCTTTACACCAAACACAAAGACACCACGGGGGCGGTTTCCGGTAGGCTTTCGGAATGAGCTACCAAAGGGCGCAAGGAACGAAGTGCGAAACAGCGGAAGCGATGGGGCACCGGGCAACGCAGAAGGAGAAGGCGGCACGGGCGTTGCTTGCGTATTTCTTTTTGCTGGACACGGCGGAGTGGTTTGCGGGGCAGGTGCGCGGGGCGCTCGCGTCATTCGACATGACGATGGCGGGATTTCGTTTGATGGAGATGTTGCTTCGCGAGGGCAGGACGAGCATGTCGATGGCGGCGCGCGGCCGCGGGATTCAGCCGCAAAATTTGAACGTGATCGTGGCGAGCCTGGAGCGGCGGGGATGGGTGCGGCGAACGCCGCTGAGGCTACCTCCGGAGGCGATGAGAGCGAGCCGATTATCCAAGGCCAGGCGAGCACAGCCGAGGAAGGGAAAGCGAGTTGTGGTGCTGAGCCTGACGGAGACAGGCGAGTGGTACATCAGGTTTGTGTTGCCGAGGCACATCAAGCTGGTGAAGGCGCTGATGCGCGCGCTCGACGGACGCGAACAAGAATCGCTGATCCGGATATGCAGAAAGCTGCGCCGAAAGAACATATTGAAGTTCATTTCGGAGTTGAAGCATGGGAATGCGGACGATGAGGTCTATGACCCGAGCTTTACGCGCGCCGGGGCCGGCCTTCGGCCGTAGGCGCCCCGCTACGAAGACAAAGGAACCGCTTGGATGTACGATTCCGCGATTGGTAAATCGAAGAGAGGTCCTTCGGCTGCTTTGCGCGCCCGCAAAAAAACGCGGGAAGGCAAAGACGCGCGAACTTCGCTCAGGATGACGATGTGACATGGATTGCGGCCTCCGTACCGTCGTGAATACTTGACTGAGGGTGTAGCCGGGTGGTAACAATTCGCGAGCGTTGTAGAAGAAGAGAGCGTGGAGAAATGCAATGAGCGTTTTATCAGCAAGAATAGCTTCGCGAGTTGCGGGTTTCGCTGCGGCTGCCGTGCTTATTTTGGCCTCGATCCCATCGGCAAATGGGCAAGTACCAAGCCCGGGTCAGATGGGGTCAAGCGTTCCTAACCAGACCGCAATCGGGCAATCGGGCGGCACGATGAATGATGAGTTGCAATATGGAACTTTCGGCCATCAGGTCGAAAGAGACCAGGATGCCGCGTACAAAAAGTTTCTCAAGGAGCAGGACCAGGCGAAAAAGATCCAACTCGGAAATGAATTTTTGCGGAAGTATCCGAAGAGTCTGCTGGCAGAGCGGGTGGATGTCGGCATGATGAACACGTACCGCGCGCAACGGGACTGGAAGGATACCTTTCGATGTGCCGATTCAGCGCTGGCACTTGATCCCGATGATGTGGATGTCCTGACGACGGTCGGTTGGACAATCCCGCACGTTTATAACCCGAACGACTCAGATGCAGGTCAGCAACTGGACACAGCGGAGAAATACGCGAAACATGCCATCGAGGTGATGGCCAAGATGCCGAAACCGTCAGGCCTGACCGACGAGCAATTCGTCGCAGCCAAGGCCGCAAGGTCGTTCCAAGCGCACAGCGCGCTGGGCCTTGTCTATTTCCGCCGCGAGGATTACGGCGATTCGGCAAAGGAACTGGCGCTATCCACGGAAGGCAATCCGAATCAGGATCCGACCGACCTGTTCATCCTGGGGGTCGACCTGCAAAACTTGAATCGCCACAGCGAAGCAGCGGCGGCTTTTCGCGGTTGCAGCCAGATCGCGGGAGTCTTGCAGAATCAATGCAAGCAGAACGCGGACGCGGCGCAAACGCAGGTGGACCAAGCAAAGTCCAAGTAACCCCGCCAATTGTTCTATCGAAAAAGTGTCGCGGCAAGAACAGCAGGGTCTTTGCTGGAGAGGTCGGGGGTGTGCGCATGGATTCACTGTTGACGATGAGGCTTTCATCGGCTTCCGGTGAGTGAATATAATCATTGAGCGAGATGAATTTGGGATATCGCTTTCCAAGAAGGCTGACGCGCAGGAGGTTCCTGACGGAAGGAGCGAGGGCGGGGTTGTGCGCCCCGTTCCTGTTGTCGTCTCCGCTGTCGCTGGCGGCCGGCTGGCGTCAGGCGAATCCGACGGCACCCAACCAGGGAACAGGGAACAGTCCGTTCTATCAAGTGGACGAGGCGTTTCTCGAAGACGTGGAGAGCGCTCATTTTCGGTTCTTTTGGGAACAGGGGAACCCGGATACGGGGATTGTTCGAGACCGCTGCAATGCCATCACACCGGATAAGAGCGACTTGGGAAGCATCGCGTCGCTTGGTTTCGGTCTGACGGCGCTGTGCATCGGGGACAAGCGCGGTTATGTGTCGCACAACGAAGCGCGAGGACGCGCCCTGACTGCGCTGCGTTTTTTGTGGAAGAAGCTTCCCAATCACCGCGGATTCTTTTATCACTGGGCCAACGTAAATACGGGCGAAAGGCTGTGGGATTCGGAGGTTTCGTCGATCGACACGGCAATTTTGCTGTGCGGAGTGCTGACCTGCGGCGCGTATTTCGAGCATTCGGAAATTTCCGAGCTGGCTTCGATGATCTTCAACCGTGTCGATTGGAGCTGGCTCTCAGAAGACACGACGCTGCTGCCGCATGGCTGGAGGCCCGAGACGGGATTCCTGCAGTATCGCTGGGACGATTACAGCGAAATGATGATGATGTACCTGCTGGGACTGGGGTCCACTTCGTATTTGCTGCCGACCGAAACGTGGGATGCGTGGAAGCGTCAGCTTTTCGAGTACGACGGGGTGAGATACATCAGCTCGTTCGCGCCGCTTTTCGTTCACCAATACTCGCAGGCGTGGTTCGATTTCCGGAACAAGCACGACAAGTACGCGGATTATTTTCAAAACTCGATCACGGCTACGCGGGTGCATCGACAATTCTGCATTGATTTGTCGTCACAGTTTCCGGATTACAGCGAAAATCTTTGGGGAATTACAGCTTCGGATTCGCCGAGAGGGTACGTGGTGTGGGGCGGACCGCCGGCGACAGGTCCAATAGACGGAACGGTGGTCCCGTGCGCTTCGGGAGGCTCACTGCCATTTTTGCCCCAGGAGTGCCTGCAGGTGCTCCAAACGATCAAGAATAAGTATGGAAAGCGCGGCTGGTCTCGATACGGATTCGTGGATGCGTTTAATCCTTTGACGGACTGGTACGACACGGACGTGATCGGAATCGACCTCGGCATCACCATGCTGATGGCTGAAAACGCACGCACGGGTTTCGTGTGGGAAACGTTCATGAAGAATCCGGCGGCGCAACGAGGCATGAAGCGCGCGGGCTTTGTGCCGAATGCGCATCCCGCACCCGCACCCGTTTCCAAGGCCTAGCGAGTGCGTTGCGAATCAGACCCAACTATTTGAGTTCGAGTACAGCCAGGCCCTTGGGCGGGAGAGTTAGCCTTATTTCGCTGTGGTTGAAGGCTTGGCTTTCCGGAGGGGGCAATTCGGCGGCGCGTCGGAGCTCGCCGATCTGCTTCTGGTTGGGATCGATTGGCTTTCCCATTGAGGCGTACGCGCTCATGAGAGAGCCGTGCATTGAGTCCACGCGGTAAATGGCGGCTTGGTGGCGGCCGTTGAAACCCTTTACATGAAGGACAACAGCTTTGGGTTCGCCCGCTTGATCGGGAAGCGATTCGTTCCAAAGCGCGATTACGAGGCGGCCGTCCGCGCGCCGGGTGACCAAGGCGGAGTCGGATGCTTCGTCAAGTCTCCGATCACCCAGGCGATGCAGAAGTTTGAAAGCGTTGAAGGAGGGCTTGGGAAGGTCGTCTTCAGCTAACAGTCCAAATCCGCCGTAAAATGGCTGCTTCACAACACCCTGCTCCTCAAACACATCCGAGAAAGTCCAGTAAGAAAGCATATCGACGAGACCGTCGCACTGGCGGATCGTATCCGCCAACCAAGGACCCATGAAGATCGAATCGGTGACATCCGGTTCGTTTTTGTAGCTGGCGTTGTATTCGCTCCAAATGATGGGCAGAGCGGGCAAGGCTGAGGCGGCCACCTGGTTGTGGACTTTGTGAATGGCGCGGCAGACCATTTGGGTCCGCGGAATCGATTCGTTGGTGCCGAAGACATCATGGGCCGAATCGTTGGCGTAAACGTGGCTGGAGACGAAATCGACGGGAATGTGGTTCTCCGCGCAGTGGCGGAGGAAGCGGTCGACCCAGGCGGCTTGCGCCGTGGAGGGCCCGCCGACGCGGAGGCGTGGATTCACGTTTTTCAGAGCGCGGGCGGTGACATCGTAAAGCTGATAATAGGTTGCCTCTTTCGGCTCGCCAGCCCAGAAATCGAGGTTCGGTTCATTCCACACCTCGAAATACCACTGAGCAACTTCGTCAATGCCATAGCGCTCGATCAGGTGGCGAGCGAGTTGAGAGATCAGATCGCCCCAGCGATTCCAGTCCTTGGGCGGGGATACGATCGGTGCGTACCAAAAGGCCTGGACCGCCTGCCTTGCAGCCAGCTTTTTGGGCATGAAGCTCAACTCGACGAAGGGGCGAACGCCATTTTCGAGCAAGCCGTCGTAAAT
>DATDMO010000247.1:0-2892 GCA_036518755.1 Candidatus Acidiferrales bacterium
CAATGATCAAAAAGGTTAAAGAAGGCTATAAGGTGTTGTCGGAAAAGGGGAAAAATCTCGGCGGGCCGTACAAGAGCAAGTCTCAGGCCGAAAAGCGCCTAAGACAGGTCGAATACTTTAAGCACCGAAAAGGCTAGTCAGCTGCTTCCGGAATTCGCCCTGTACTGGTACCTTCGCCCGTTCGATCCGCAGCGCTCGCCACCCATCGGGGAGGCCGAGCGGGGCGCGATCGTGATCGCAGCCGATTCACGAAGAGCCCGGCCCGCACCGAGCTTCGAACGAAGTGGTCAACCTTCAACGGACCGGCGACATTGACGCTCCGAATCCAGTGCAGACCGCTGCTTGCGGCGCAGCCACACTGCGAACAGTCCGGCGTGCCCCCGAAAACGCAAGGTTCCACGCGGCTCTCGAGATCAGCCGAATAGTTCGTTGACATTTTCGCGAAGAGGCACTCGTCGGGATTTTTCGGCGGGCGAAGAATGGCTTCGGCCAGTCCCGCATTGAACAGAAACTTGGGATATTTCGCGGCCAGGCGGGGTAACTCTCTCCCCAACGTCGCTCGATCACCGGGAGCAAGCATCTCCGCACTGTGCTCGCCAATCTGCGGAGTATACGTGCTCACCCAAATCCGATTCACCTCCGGGCGCCCATTCCAGAAGGAAACGTACTCCTCCAGATAGCCGGCGCGCTCCATCATCGGACGTGTAATCACCCAGTGGATGTTGACATCGCGGCCTTCAATATTTTTCAGAATGCGGTCATACGTCGCCGGCTTGCGCCGAATATCGTGGTGCTCCGGCAGACCGTCCACTGAAATCGCGACGCGGACCCGCGGCAATTTCATCCACTCAAGAGGAACAGGAATCACGCCACTCGTGACCACCAGCGCAAATATTCCCATCTCGCTGAGCGCCGGAAGAATCTGGCTCAGTTCGCGGTGCCGGACCATCGGCTCGCCACCTACTAGCGAAACGTGAAGGGGCTTGTGTCTGCGCACGACTTCCAACACGCCTTCGACAAGCTCTCGTCCGCGCGAATCGTTCAATTGACTCAGCGTCACACCGCCGCCAAGGTGCGTATCTCCATAGGCGTAGCATCCTGGGCAGCTCAGCGGACATTCTCGCGTGATCTCAATCGACAACATGGGGACCCTGCCGGTCAGGATTCTTCCCCAAGCGGCTAGGATCTCGCGCGGCGTAATGCTCGGATTCGGCACGTTGGCAATCATATCGCTGTGAGATGCGATCGCCGCGCCACACGATGCACGTAATTCGCTTCCGGTAGCGCAACCGCTACGGGCGCCCCAGCGCCTACGTGTCTTTGATGACGACGGTCCAAGGCCTGACTTCCCAACGTTTCACCAGGCCGTGGACCACGTAGGGATCCTTACGCGCGAACGATTCAGCAACCTTTGAATCGTCCACCTTAAAAATCATGAGCGCCCTGTCCGGCGGATCGGCGAACGCGCCACCCATCACCAGTTCGCCGCGAGCGTGCGCGTCCGCAGCCATCTTCAGATGTTCCTCGCGAAAAGCGCCGCGGCGCGCCATGTAGTCGTCAACCAAGTCATAGATCATCGCGTAATAAGCCATCGTTCGCTCTCCTTCGCGGTTCTTTCAAACCAGCGTCTTCAGCACTTCGGGCGTAAACGAATTAAGTTCGTTAATGTGATTCTCGCGCACCTTGGCGGCCCAAGCAGGATCGGCCAGTATCGCTCGCCCGACCGCTACAAGATCGAAATCGCCGCGTGCAAGCATTTCAACCAGCCGGTCCATGTGCGCAGCGCGTCCAGCGCCGTTGCCGTCGGTTTTTAGAGCCGGCGCTCTGCCTAGCGAAACCGTGAAATCAACGTCCAATGAGACCGACCCGACCGTAATTGTTGGCTTGCCGGTGATTTTTTTCGTCCAGCCCGCGAGATTCAAATCACTGCCCTCGAATTCTGGCTCCCAGAAGCGCCGCGTCGAGCAGTGAAACGCATCGATTCCCGCAGCGGCAAGTGGCTCGAGAAATCGGCCCAACTCTTCGGGCGTCGTGGCCAATCGCGCGCCGTAGTCTTGCAATTTCCATTGCGAGAATCGCAACTGCATCGGAAACTTCGGCCCCACGCGTCGCCGGCATTCCTGAATCACTTCCACCGCAAATCGTGTGCGCCCTACCAAATCACCGCCGTATTTGTCCGTGCGCCGATTGCTGCCTTCCCAGAAAAATTGATCGATCAAGTAGCCGTGGGCGCCGTGGAGTTCAATTCCATCGAAACCCACGCGCTGCGCGTCCGCCGCTGCTTGCCCGTAGATTTCGATCATCGCTTCGATTTCGGCGGACGTCATCGGCTCGCCGATTTTCGTATCCGGCTTCAATAATCCCGATGGACTGATCGGCGCGCGTGGCAGCTTCGGCTCGCTGTGTCCTTGCACCGCGCCAACGTGCCAGAGCTGCGAGAAAATTCGTCCGCCCGCTGCGTGGACACCCTCCACAACTCGCGCCCATCCGGCCAGCGCCTCCTCACCATACATGTGAGGGACGTTCGGCATGTTCTTCGCTTCCGGGTGATTCGGCGCAGTGCCCTCGGTGAGAATCAGCCCCGCGCCACCCTCGGCGCGCCGGCGGTAATACGCGGCCACGTCCGGTCCCGGGACACCCCCGGGCGAATGATTCCGCGTCATCGGCGCCATCACCGTACGATTCCGCAGCGTGATGCCATTCAGCGTAAGGGGCGTGAACAGTTTCCCGGTGGACAAGGTCATGACCTTTCAAGGTTGGGATCGAACTGCAAAGTATATCCGATGCTTTTCACACCTGGCCAGATGCGGAGGTAAGCGTACAGACGCTAGCAATCGGAGTCCTGGGAATCTAGGCTAATTTTCACAAACAGCCGTGAATTCCACAGACGCT
>DATDMO010000248.1:0-13494 GCA_036518755.1 Candidatus Acidiferrales bacterium
TTACGAGGAGCGCGACGAAGAAGCCTTTGACGTTTTCCTGAATCGATTGCCAGGAGCACAGAATCGCGAGCGGCGTGAGGAAAGTAGTGAGCAGAACGAGGAACAGACTGATGCCGTCGACGCCCAGATGGTAGTGAATCGCGGCGCCAATCCACCGGTGATACTCCTGGAACTGATAGGCGGCGGTGCCGGAATTAAATCCGCGCAGAAGAAGCAACGAGATGATGAATTCGGCGACGGAGGCGGTCAGCGCGATCCGGCGAATCCAAACGTGATCGTCCGAGCGCAGCAACAGCAGCGCCGCCACGCTGAGCAGCGGCAGGAAAGTGACGACTGTAAGCAATAGAGGTTGCGTTCCCACTCTAGTGCACCACCATTCCGAGGACGCCAAGCAAGAGAACAGTGAAGCCGACGGCACCGATCACAACCCACGAGGCGTAGCTGCGCGCATTGCCGGATTGCAGTTCACGGACTTTCCCGCCTGATTCACGAGCGACGCGCGCCGAGCCGTTGACGATTCCGTCGATCAAGCCTTGATCCACGCCGTGCCAGAGGACGTTCGTGGAAATCCAGAGCAGGGGCCGAACGATCAGGGCTGCGTAAATTTCGTCTACATAGTATTTATTCAGGAGAAGCAGGTACAGGCCGTGAATACTCTGGGCCAGGCGGCGCGGCGCGTCCGGCTTTCTGATGTAGAGCCACCAGGCCACGAGCAGACCGAGGATACCGACGATCACGGGCCAACCGGTGAGGGCGTGAGCCAATTGCATTGCAGGGCTTGTTGACGGGCCGCTTTCCACAAGGGCGCCGGCCTGCTCTGTTCCGGCCTGCACCGCGTAGGACGAAAAAACGGGATGCAGGAAGTGCTCGAAGTATTCGGTGCCGCCGACGAGATGCGGAGCGGCAAACCAGCCGCCGAAAATCGAACAGAACGCCAGAATCATGAGCGGCACGGTCATATTTTTAGGCGATTCATGAACGTGGACCTGGTGCTCGTCGAAGCGCGGCTTGCCGAAGAATGTGAGAAAAACCAAGCGGAACATGTAGAAGGAAGTGAGGCCCGCGCCAACTACGCCGAGGAGCCAGAGCCACAGATTGGCGTGCGGACCGGCGCCAGCGGCTTCGAGGATTTCGTCCTTGCTGAAAAAGCCAGCGAATCCAGGAATGCCGGCGATGGCGAGCGTGGCGATCAGCATCGTCCAATAGGTGACGGGGATTTTCTTGCGCAGGCCGCCCATCTTCATCATGTCCTGCTCGCCACCCATGGCGTGAATGACGCTGCCAGCAGCCAGGAAGAGCAAACCCTTGAAGAAAGCGTGGGTCATCAGGTGGAAGATGCCGGCAGCATAGGCCCCCACTCCACAGGCAAGAAACATGTAGCCGAGTTGGGACACGGTGGAATAGGCGAGAACTTTTTTGATGTCGGTTTGAATCAGGCCGATGGTGGCGGAATAAAACGCGGTGACCGCGCCGACAACCGCTACAACGAACATGGCGATGGGCGCGCGAGAAAAGAGCGGGTGCATGCGGGCGACCATGTACACGCCCGCGGTGACCATCGTCGCAGCGTGAATCAGCGCGCTTACAGGCGTGGGGCCTTCCATCGCGTCAGGCAGCCAGACGTACAGGGGCAACTGGGCGGACTTTCCGATGGCGCCGGCAAAAAGCAAAAGGCAAATCGCGGTGAGAACACCAACGTGCATGGCGCTTTCGGCAGGCATGTGCCCCGCTTGCTGGAAAATCTGGCTGAAGTTCACTGAGTTGAAGGTCCAAAAGACCAGAAATAGGCCGACCATGAATCCAAGGTCGCCAATGCGCGTGGTGATGAAGGCTTTTTTGCCTGCGTCGGCCGCGGATTTCTTCAGGAACCAGAAGCCGATCAGCAAATAGCTGCACAAGCCGACGCCTTCCCAACCGACAAACATGACGATGAGGTTCGCGGCCATAACCAGCGTGAGCATGAAGAACATGAAGAGATTTAGATAACTGAAAAAGCGGTAGTAGCCGCCTTCGTGGGCCATGTAGCCGGTGGAGTAGATGTGGATGAGCATTCCAACGAAGGAAACCGTAAGCAACATGACGATGGTGAGCTGGTCGACTTGGAGCGAGAAATCGACGCGGAACGAGCCGGCAGTTATCCAGGTGAAATAGTTTCCGACGTAGGGAACCTGGTCCTGCGCGAGGTGCGAAAATTCGCGAACGAGCTCAGCAACGGCCAGAAAGGCCAGAGAAACGGAGCCGACAGCGACCGAGTTGACGGCGGATCGCGGCCAGCGCTTGCCGAACAGGCCGTTGATCGCGGCGCCCGCGAGCGGGAGCGCGAGAATAATCCAGAGATGCGTGAGGATAGGCATCAGAACTTGAGCAGGTTGATGCGTTCCACGTTGAGCGACTCGCGATTCCGCGCGAGCATGATTACGATTGCGAGGCCGACGGCAGCTTCCGCGGCCGCGACCACGATCACGAAGAAAACGAAGACGAGACCGTCAAGCTGATTGCGAGCCCGCGCGAAAGCGACGAACGCCAGATTCACGGCGTTGAGCATCAGCTCGATGGACATGAAAATGGTGATGATATTGCGTTTGAAAACGAAGGCAATCACGCCCAACCCGAAGAGGATGGCGCTCAGCAACAGATACCAAGAAACGGGAACGACGCTCATTCTTCCTTCCTCGCTAACACCAGAGCGCCCAGGATCGCGATCAGAATCAGGATCGAGGTCGCTTCGAATGGGAATAGATATTGCTGGAAAAGATCGAGCGAAAGCTGGGCGGTAGAGGCGGCCGGACCGGGTGAGCCCGCGCCATTGGCAATCGCCGCACCCACCGGCGCGCGGAACAGCCAGTGCGCGATTTCAAGAAGCAGGACCAGAGCGAGAGGCAGGCCGGCATACTTCGCGATTTTGCTCCAGTTGGTGCGCTCCTCCACGCCCGCATTCAGAAGCATGATGACAAAAACGAACAAGACCATGATGGCGCCAGCGTAGACGATGATCTGCACGGCGGCGATGAATGGAGCGCCGAGGAGCAAGTAGAGAATAGCAAGCGAAATCATGACCAGGACCAACGCCAGCGCGCTGTGAATCGGCTCGCGCGCAAGGATCAGAACGAGCGCTCCCGCAATGGCGAGCACCGCGCACGCGAAAAACACGAAGAAGGGGACGCTCATGGATGCCCCAGCTTCGGCAAGATGATTACAAAGGCCGTGATAACCAGGTTTGCCAGCGAAACAGGGAGCAGAAGCTTCCAGCCGAAGGACATCAACTGATCGTAGCGAAACCGCGGCAGCGTGCCGCGGACCCAAACGTAGAAGAAGATAAATACAAGAACCTTGGTTGTAAACCAGAAAGGCCCTTGGATGACCGGCATGACGGCTGGAATCAAGCAAAAGGCTCCGGCGCCGAGGGCCAGAATGGTGACGACGGCAAACTGTAGCTGAGCGATGCCTCGCATGTTCGCGACCGTGTCATAGGCGGTGTATGCGCCGAGGGCCACAAGCGCCACTCCCGGCAAGAAATACTGCCATGTCCAATTATCAGGCAAGGGCGAAAGCCAGCCACCGAAGAAAAGAATGGTGGCCAGGCAGGAAACGGTGAGCATGTTGGCGTATTCGGCCATGAAAAACATGGCGAATTTGAAGCTGGAATACTCGGTGTGAAACCCGGCAACGAGTTCCGTTTCAGCCTCGGGCAGATCGAAGGGAATGCGGTTGGTTTCCGCGATCGCCGCGGTGAGATAGCAGAGGAAACCTACGATCTGCGGGAAGTAGCCGTAGCCGGTGCGAATCACGTTCCAGTGCAGGAAGAAGTGGCCGCTTTGACGCGAGATAATCTCGTTGAAATTCAAAGTTCCGGCGAGCAGCAGCACGCCCACCACGGAGATGGTGAGTGACACTTCGTAGCTAATCATCTGCGCCGAACTGCGCAGGCCGCCCATCAGCGGGTATTTGCTATTCGAGGACCATCCAGCGAGAGCCACACCGTAGACGCCGATCGAGGTTATGGCGAAAAGAAACAGCAGCCCGATATCGATATCCGAAACGACGAAAACGGATTGCCCGTTGGGAAAGCGAACGCTAGGCGGGCCGAATGGGATGAGCGCGATCGCGGTCAAGGCGAGCGAAAGAGCCAGGAAAGGCGCAAGCAGGTAGACAAAGCGATCGGAGGCCGGCGGAGTAACGTCTTCCTTAAAGAGAAATTTCAGGCCGTCGGCGAGCGGCTGGAGCAGTCCGTGGGCGCCGACGTAATACGGCCCCCAGCGCGACTGGATGCGCGCCACGACTTTGCGTTCGAACCAGGTGAGATACGCCAGCGCCGTCATCACGATGAACAACAAGACGGCAATTTTGACTAGCGATGCCACCAAGACTGGGTGCTGGGAGATAAAGTCCACGGCCTCTCTTTTGCCTCGTTGGTGGAAGTGAGCCTGGAACAGTAACGGCCCAGGGTACCGCTGGTAAAGAGATAATCGTGTGAAGAGAAAACCACGCCCGGAGGCGTGTCATACGACGGCTCGGCGGCCCTGCAAGCGGCGATGGCCATTTCCGAGCCGCCAGCGAGCAAAGCCGGATACGAAAGGTTGTAGCCAGATACGTGTTGCCTGATTTCGTCGAACGCTGCTTCCGGCGTACGCAAGCGGATAGGCGTTCCGAGTTTCAGCATTGCAAGCTGGTGCGAAAGAATGCGGATCAGATCGAAATCGCTGCGTGGCCCTTGCGGATCGATGCTCCGATGAGTCATCTGGACTTCGCCCGCGGTATTTGTAAGAGTGCCGTCTTTTTCATAGCTAGAGGCGGCAGGAAGAACAATATCCGCACGCTGAGCGGTTTCGGTTAGGAACATATCCTGCACGACGAGCAGGTCGAGGCCGGAGATTTTGTCGGGCTGTGCAGCGGCAAAAGTCTTCAGGGGATTCGCGCCGACCACGTAAAGAGCCTTCAAGTCTCCGGCCAATGCCGCTTCTATCATGGCGGGGGCGGTGAGACCGGGCGCGTCGGAAATTTCGCCTTCCCAGATCTTGGAGAATCGGGCGCGCTCGGCCGCATCGGAAAGGGGCGCATAGCCGGGCAGACGGTCAGGAAGAATGCCCATGTCCGCGGCGCCACGAGAATTGGAATAATCACCGAGGGCCACGAACTTCGTTGTGCCGCCAAAGCGTGCGGCGAGAGAAATGAGGTCACGAATCGCTGAGCCTTGAATATCCGCGCCGAAGAGGACGACTACGTCGCTTTCGGCTTCCAGAGCGGCTTTGAGTTGGACCAGCGATTCCGTGACCTGCGGATCGAATTGGCCCTTTTCGGTCGCAAGCCACTGAAGAGTCTGACGCTCGGTTCCAGCGGGCAGTTCGATGGCGATTTTCGCTTTGCGATGGATCTTGCTGGGGCCGCCATTGAGCACGTAAAGACGCAAACCGTGATGACGAACTCCGGCGCGAATCTGCCAAGCGACAAGCGGATTCTGCTGGGTGACATCGTTTCCAATCAGCAGGACGGCAGGGGCCTTGTAAACATCCGCCATAGTGGCGAGCGAATCTTTTGCTCGCGGGCCCAACGCAGCGGCGAGGCCAGCGTAGTCCGCGGTGCGATGGTGGTCGAGATTATTGGTGCCGAGGGTGACGCGCGCGAAACGATTGAGAAGATAATTTTCTTCGTTGGTGGTGTGGTTCGAGCCGATCACTCCGATGGCGGCCGGTCCGTGATTTTTGTGGACTTGCTTGAGCCTGCGCGCAACTTCCTCAAGGGCATCTTCCCAACTGGCGGATTCCAATTTGCCATTCCGCCGGATCAGCGGCTGGCGGATTCGCTCGGGATGATTCGTGAAATCGAATCCGAAGCGTCCCTTGGCGCAGAGAAATTCGCCGTTGAAGCCGGAATGGTCGCGATTATTGGCGCGCAGGATTTCATTGTTGCGGACGCTGAGAGTGGTCTTGCAGCCGTTCGAGCAATGCGTGCACGGCGTGGGGAAATAGGTCATCTCCCACGGGCGTGTCTGATAGCGATAGGTGCCACTGGTGAGCGCGCCGACGGGGCAGATGTCGATGCACATGCCGCACTCTTCGCAAGCCAATTCGCCGGGCTTGTTCGGGAGTATTACGGATTGAACGCCGCGCGATCCGACGCCGAGAGCTTTCACGTCCATACCTTCGTCACACGCCCGCACGCAGCGGAAGCAAAGAATGCAGCGCGGAGCATCGTAATAGACGAGGGGCGACCATTTTTCCTCGGGGTAGTGCAGCTTCTCCTCGACGAAGCGAGTTTTGTCGAGGCCGTAGCGGAAGGTCATGTCCTGCAATTCGCATTCGCCGCCTTTGTCGCAGACCGGGCAATCGAGCGGGTGATTCGAAAGGAGAAACTCGATCATGTCCTTGCGCGCTTTATGCACCTGATCGGTGGAAGTTTTTACGACCATGCCGTCCGTAGCGACGAGCGTGCAGGCAGTTTGCAGCTTGGGCATTTTTTCGACTTCGACCAAACACATGCGACAGGCTGCTTGGAGCGAATAGCCCGGGTAGTAGCAGAACGAGGGGACTTCAATACCCTGGGTCTTGGCGGCTTCAATCACCAGCGTTCCAGCGGTAGTGGCGACCGGCCGGCCGTCGATGGTGAAGGTGATTTGTTTTTGTTCCGCCATGTATGTTCTTAGTGGACGCCCGCGATCATTTCCGCGGAGTTGTACGCGCACTTTCCGTGGAGATGGTCCTCAAATTCGTTGCGCCATTTCTTGACGATGCTGATGGTCGGCAGCGCGGCTGCATCGCCGAGCGGGCAGAAGGTGCGCCCGAGCATGTTTTTCGAGAGCTCGTCAATCAGCGGGATATCTTCCTCGCGACCGGCGCCTTCATGGAAACGGTCGAGCATCTTTCGCAGCCAGGCAGTACCCTCGCGACACGGAATGCACCAGCCACACGACTCATGCGCGTAGAAATGCATGATGCGGCGAGCCATATCCACCATGCATGTGTCTTCGTCCATGATGACGGTGCCGCCGGAGCCAAGCATGGAGCCGATCTTTGCAACTGAGTCGTAGTCCATGGCGACATCGATTTCGTCGGCGCTGAGCAAGGGGCAGGAGCTGCCGCCGGGTATCACGGCTTTGAGTTTTTTTCCATCGCGCACGCCGCCCGCGACTTCTTCGATCAGGCGGCGCAATGGGAAGCCGAGAGGAAGCTCGTAAATCCCCGGGCGATTCACATGACCCGAAATCGAATAGAGGCGCGTCCCGCCATTTTTCGGAGTACCCAAGCTTGCATACCAGTCACCACCCTGGCGAATGATCGGAGGTATGGTGCTCAGCGTCTCCGCATTGTTGATCACGGTGGGACAACCATACAGGCCGACAACGGCAGGAAACGGAGGGCGAATGCGCGGATAGCCGCGCTTCCCTTCCAGGGATTCCATCAGCGCGGATTCCTCGCCGCACTCGTAAGCGCCGGCGCCTGTGTGCGTACAAAGCTCGAAGTCGAAACCACTGCCGCGAATATTCTTGCCGAGATAGCCCTGCGCGTAAGCCTCGCCGAGAGCGCGATCCATGATGTCGATAATGTAGCGATATTCGCCGCGGATGTAGATGAAGCCGCGATTCGCTCCAACCGCGCGGCCGGCAATCACCATGCCCTCGATCAACTGATGCGGATCCATTTCCATCAGCGGGCGATCCTTGCAAGTTCCCGGCTCGCTTTCATCGGCGTTGCAGAGGATGTATTTGGGCTTGTCATTGCCCTTGGGAACGAAACCCCACTTCATTCCGGTCGGAAAACCGGCGCCGCCGCGGCCGCGCAGATTCGATTTCTTGACTTCATCGATGATCTGCTCCGGCGTCATCTGCTTGAGGGCTTTCTCGAGCGCCTGATAGCCATCGTTTTGCAGGTAAACGTCAATCTTGCGCGAATTCGGCACGCCGAATCGCTTGCTGATGACAGGAACTTCGGCGGGCAAGCGGCCGTGTAACGAACCCGCGGTGACCGAAGAGGCCTGCGGAACTTTCCCATCTTGCAGTTGCTCGAAAATCGCGTCCACCTTGTCCGGATCGAGATCTTCGTGAAAGTCGTAATTCACTTGCATGGCGGGAGCGCCGGTGCAGGCGCCGATGCATTCAACTTCCTCGAGCGAAAAAGTGCCACTGGCAGAAACTTCCTTGTTGCCAATGCCGAGGCGCTTCTGAACGTGCTCGTAAAGCTCATTGCCTCCGCGAAGCATGCAGGAAATGTTCGTGCAAACCTGGATGTGATAGCGTCCAGCAGGCTTGCGGCGAAGCATCGAGTAATACGCCAGCGTTTCCTCAACCTGAATCCTATTCAGATCCAAGCGAGTGGCGATTTCGTCGAGGATCGCGTCACCCAGGGAGCCGAAATGATCCTGCGCATAGAGCAGCATCGGAATCAGGGCCGAGCGTTTTACGGGGTAGCGCGAGACCAGTTCCTTAAACTTCGCGTCCAGTTGTGGCGGCAGTTCCATGATCTAAATTTCATTCACCGGAGATTAACGGTCCACTTCACCGAGGACGATATCCGTGGTGCCAATGCATGCGACCACATCAGCCAGAAGACGTCCTTCGCACAGCTTGGGCAATGATTGCAAATTCACGAACGAAGGAGCACGGAACTTCACGCGGTAAGGTTTCGCCGATCCATCGCTTACCATAAACACTCCGAGCTCACCGCGCGGGGATTCGATGGCCTGATAGACCTCGCCCGGCGGCGGCGCAAAACCTTCGGTAAAAATCTTGAAATGGTAGATCAAGCCCTCGATGGAAGTTTTCATCTCTTCACGCGAGGGCGGAATGATGCCCGGCATCTCCGCGCGGAACGGACCTTCCGTGGGGATTTTCTCCATGGCCTGGCGGACGATCTTGATGCTCTCTCGAATTTCGGCGACGCGTACCTGATATCTCGCGTAGGAGTCGCCGGCCGTCTGCGTTTGTATATTGAAGTCGAATTCATCGTAGCTCGAATACGGGAAGGCCCTGCGCACATCGTAGGCCACGCCGCTGGCGCGCAAAAGCGGGCCTGAGACGCCCATGGCGATGGCGTCCTGGGCACTGAGATACCCGACGCCCTTGGTCCTGCCGATCCAGATGCGATTCTGCGTCAGCAGGTCTTCGTATTCATCCACGTGGCCGGGAAGCGAATCCACGACGCGCTGGACGCGATCCAGCCAGCCGGGGGGAGGCTCGAGCGCGAGGCCGCCAATGCGGAAATAGCTGGTCATCATCCGCTGGCCGGAGACGTATTCGTAAATCTTCATGATCTCTTCGCGCTCGCGGAAACTGTAGAGGAAAACGGACATGGCGCCGAGATCGATGGCGTGCGTGCCGAGCCAAACCAGGTGAGAGGTGATGCGGGTCAGCTCGGTGAGGAGAACGCGAATGTACTGTGCGCGCTTGGGGACTTCGATGCCGATCAGCTTTTCTGCGGCCAGGCAGAAGCCAAGGTTATTCGAGAGCGGCGCGAGATAGTCGATGCGGTCGGTGAGAGTGATGCACTGCGAATAAGTTTTGTCCTCGCAGGATTTTTCGATGCCGGTGTGCAGATAGCCGATGACCGGATCGGCTTTGAGGACAATTTCGCCATCGAGTTCGAGAATTACACGCAGAACTCCGTGAGTGGACGGATGCTGCGGTCCCATATTGAGGACCATCGGCTGGGCTGGGCCGACGGGGGTCTCGATTGTCGTGGTGGTCGTCATAGTTCAAGCTGCCTGTGCATTTCTAACGAAACCCTGTAACAGGATAATCCTTGCGGAGCGGGTATCCTTCCCACTCATCGGGCATCAGGATGCGGCGAAGATCGGGATGGCCGTCGAAGCGAATGCCAAAGAGATCGAAAGTCTCACGCTCGTGCCAGTTGGCCGTGGGCCAGACCGGCGTGACGGAGTGTACGGCAGGATCCCGACCCGGCAGCCGGACTTTCAGGCGCAGGCGAACCTGCTTTTCCAGCGAGACCAAATGATAATTGACCTCGAAACGAGGCTCGAGCGGAAAGCGGTCCACCGCGCTGATATCCGAAAGAAACGAAAAAAGCAGGGCGGGGTCGGTGGCGAGGTATTCGGAAATTCGCAGAAGCTCGTCTGCAGGGACGACAATCGTCGTTTCGCCTTTGGACTCAATCACTTCGGCGATGGCTCGGGGCATCGAGTCCCTGAGCTTCCGCACGGCAGGATTTTTATCGAGTTCCTGAGATTCCACTATTAGTCCGATTCTCGACGGGCGGCTAGGTTTGATCCCAGTTGAGAGCGCCCTTCTTCCAAAGAAAAATGTAACCAACCAGGAGGATCATAATGTAGAGCACCATCTCCACAAAGCCAAAAACGCTCAACTGGCGGTAGACAAGCGCCCATGGATACAGAAAGATCGCTTCGATATCGAACAAAATAAAGATGAGCCCAACCATGTAGAAATGCACGGAAAAAGGCTGCCGGGCATCCCCCGTGGGGCGTATCCCGCATTCGTAAGGTTGATCCTTTTCGCGCGTGCGCTTATGGCGGCCAATGACGTTTGACGCGGTGATCAACGCCCCCGCTAGACCGGCGGCTAGTATAAACATCAGCAAAAGTGGGCCGTAATTATTGAGGTAGTTTCCGCTCATTTTAGCCGTGTTGCTATAATAACGTCCGACTGTACGCCGGTCAAATGAACTCCCAGAATTTTGTGGGCCCGAACAGCCTGAAAAACAGGTTCCAGGAGGAAATCGCCAGGCCATGAGTTCAGGGTTTAATACCGACGTACGAGTTGGCGACCAACTCTATCACGTGCAGACAGAGGACCGGGGTCCGAACCGTCTCGCCATTGATACCGCGGTATACCAGCAGGGCCGGGTGCTCCACAGGAGATCGTCGGATTACGCCGAATTTGCGGCTTCGGATGAATTCACCGCCGAGGCGTTGCGCCAGCGCGTGGAACAGCAACACCGCGCCATTATCGAGGAGCTGCGATCGGGCGCGCTGACCGCGGAACCCGCGGCGCCTATCGAGCAGCCGCCTGCCGGTGGAATTCAGATCCAGCTTTTGAACGCTCAAGCGTGGCTCTCGGCTGGAAACGTGTCCCTGGACGTGGAAATTCGTGGGCGAGCAGATCAACAACCGCAGACAGGCGTTCAAGTGGAGGCGCGGATTGAAGGCGCTCTGCTCGATGCTCGTCATGAGGGCACCAGCGATGAGCAGGGACGCGTGCGAATTCGGTTTCCCGTGCCACCGCTTGGGAAAGGCGATCTGGCATTGGTAATTCAAGCAAGCGGACAAGCCGGCAGGGACGAGCTCCGCTTTGCGATGCGCTCGCGTGCGAAAATTGCGCCGGTCACTTCCCCGCCGGGTTCGTAGGCTGTGACCGTCACGATCAACGGCGAGCGCCGCGAAATCCCCGATGGGCTAAATGTGGCTGCGCTACTCGATCATATCGGGATGGCGCGTGACCGCGTGGCGATCGAGCGCAATTTTGAGATTCTTCCCCGCGTGCAGTGGCAACAAACGGCAGTTCAGGCGGACGACAAATTTGAGATCGTGCACTTCGTCGGCGGTGGCTAAGGGAGTCCGCACGAGGACTACAAATTCCTGCCTTCATCTACAAGTTAGCTAGCAGGTGGCCCAGCTTGCTCTGTTTGGTGCGGAGATAGGCGCGCGAATGATGATTGGTGCGAGGACGGCACGGAATTCGCTCGACTACGCGGATGCCGCTGCGCTCCAGTTGCGCGATTTTGTCCGGGTTGTTCGAGAGCAGCTGGACCGAGCGGACGCCTAAGGCCTTTAGAGCGGCGGCGGCGAAGTCGTAGTCGCGGGAATCGGCGGCAAATCCCAGGTGGCGATTCGCCTCGACGGTGTCGAACCCCTGGTCCTGAAGCTCATACGCCTTTAGCTTGTTGATCAGACCGATGCCGCGACCCTCCTGCGGCAGATATAGGACAATTCCGGATGGCGCCTTGGCGATTTTGCGCAGAGAAAGCTCGAGCTGCGCCCGACAGTCGCAGCGCTGAGACGCAAAAACGTCGCCCGTGAGGCATTGCGAATGGATTCGGACCAATGGCGGCTTGCTTCGTAGCAAGCGACCGTGCTGAATGGCAACAGCCTCGTCCTGTGGTCTCGATCCCTTGATGCCTATGACCTCGAAGCGACCGAAGCGCGTGGGCAAGCCGGCGGTAGCGACAACTCTCGCGTTCCTTGTTCTCTTTCTGCGTTTCATCTAAGCCAATGATTATAGCAGGGTTGAAAAGTGCGGCGATGTTGTGCCCGTACACCACAGCGGCGACAGCTTCTCTTTACATCCCTGCCGGCATTGGCTAACGTAAACTAGGATTTCCGGGGACGACCGGCAGGATTATGCCAACACGCTTCAACTTACAGGGCACGGACCTGTTCTTCATGCTGGTCCTGAAGGTTGGGTGGTCGGCGGCGCTCGCCGCACTGCTGGTTCGATTCCGATCTTTCCGAAACCTCGTTTTCACCGAGAACCGAGACTCGGACCAGAAGGTAATGCTGCTGCTTTTCCTGACTCCCCCGCTGGCAATAGGGGTGATTCTGCGTATCTTCGGCTATCCCTTCCTCGATTTGACGCTCGAGGGATCTTTCCTCATGGGACTGATCGGTGGGCGGATTGTCGGGCTGCTCGGGGGATCGCTCATCAGTTTGCCTGCTTTTGGAAATCACGAGTGGCTATCCAGCCCGCTAGCGGCGTTGGTGGGGTTGTTGGCGGGCGCAATCCGGCAAGCGATGCCGGATAAGGAAGACGTGTGGCATTTCGGTCCATTTCAATTTTTGAGCATCCCCTCATGGCTCTGGAAACTGATTCGATATGCGAAGGGCAACTGGGCGATGCTCCCGTTGTTTGCATCGGCCGCCTTCGAGGCGGCTCAGATCCTGTTGGCGCGCCACGTTCCCGCGAGATGGCTGTTTTCACTGCACCCCACTAACTTGGGTTACGCGATTCTGGTGGTGCTGTCTGCGGTGATGTGTGTGGCCATGGCCGTAAAGATCTGGAACAACACGCGGATCGAGATGAACCTGGAGCAAAATCAGCAGCACTTGTTGAAGGCTCGGATGGATGCGCTCACCAGTCAAATCAATCCGCACTTCCTCTTTAATACGCTGAATACGGTGTCGTCGCTGATCCGCTTTGATCCTGACATGGCTCGCGGCGTAGTGCTGAAGCTTTCGAGCATCCTGCGCCGCCTGCTGCGACAGCACGATACTTTCGTGGCGTTGCGCGACGAGCTTGAGTTCATCGACAACTATCTGGACATCGAAGTAATTCGCTTCGGGCGCGACAACCTGCAGATTTTCAAGGAAATCGACGAGGACGCCATGGACGTTTTCGTCCCGAGCATGCTTCTTCAACCCATCATTGAGAATGCCATCAAGCATGGACTGGCGCCTCGCCTCGAGGGCGGAAAGATCCATCTTCGAGCGCACCGGCAGGATGGGCGTCTGGGCATTGAAGTAGACGACAATGGCGTGGGAATGTCGCGCGAGCGCCTTTTGGAGGTTTACGGCGGCGGGATCGGTATCAGCAAT
>DATDMO010000249.1:0-11094 GCA_036518755.1 Candidatus Acidiferrales bacterium
GGCGGCCGGATTTGCAAAACGCTGCCAGCGCTGAACGAGGCGCTACACTTCAAAAGAAAGCCGAGGGACACGCGAAATGAAAGTAGGCTTCGTCGGCATTGGAAACATGGGTTCCGCGATGGCCCGGAATCTGATCAAAGCGGGCCACGCGCTGGTGCTTTACAACAAAACGCGAAGCCGCGCGGAGGAATTGCGGCCTCTGGGCGCAACGGTTGCCGGCGCTCCCGCTGAAGCCGCAACCGGCGCAGAGGCGTTGATTACCATGGTGGCGGACGATCACGCCGTGGAAGACGTAATCTTCGGGCAGAAGATTATCGAGTCGCTTCCTGTTGGCTCCGTGCACATTTCGATGAGCACCATGAGTGTGGCCATGTCACATCGTTTGGTGGCGGCGCATCGGGAGAGAAAGCAGCACTATATTGCAGCGCCCGTTTTCGGTCGCCCGGACGCCGCGGCTGCCGCGAAAATCTTCATCGTAGCTTCCGGCCCCGCACAACAGATCGAACGTTGCCGCTGCCTGTTTGATGCCATGGGGCAGAAGACATTTGTGGTCGGCGAGGAGGCGCCTGCGGCCAATCTGGTGAAGATTACTGGCAATTTCTTGATCACCACGGTCATCGAAAGCCTGGCGGAGGCGTTTGCGCTCATCAGGAAATCCGGAGTCGACCCTGCGAAATTTCTGGACGTGGTTACCGGAACGCTCTTTTCCGCGCCGATTTATCGAACCTATGGCGGGATGATCGCCGCTGACAATTTTGAGCCGGTCGGCTTCCGCATGCCTTTGGGGATGAAAGACAACCGCTTGGCGCTTGAGGCCGCTGAGGCTGTCGCCGTACCCATGCCGATCGCCAGTCTCGTTCGCGACCGCATGCTGGCGGCCACGGCTCAGGGGATGGGCGAGGCGGACTGGGCCGCGATTGCGCGCATTTCGTTTCGCGAAGCCGGCCTCTCGGAATAGTCGCGGGGACAACCCCCTAATCGGCACACCGTACGAGTAGAAACTGCTCTAAGTCATTGAAAAATAAGAGAAGGTGACTGTCCTGCTCGTCACTTTCTTGAGGGGCGTTCGCCGAACGCGCTATCGTTCCTTCTTGGCCAGTTCCCCTTGGAGCAGGCTTTCCACCAACGGTTTCAAAACGCCCTGCGAGAGCAGCTCGTGAAGCTGCGGTTCGAGTTTCTCCAAAACCTTTTGCACTACCGCATCCACTGTATCGGAGGCCACAGCAGGTTCCGGCGGAGCGTCCGGGCGGAAACCCGGCGGAGGAACGAGAAACGGAATGTCGGCCAGCGCTTCGCGATTCGGCGGGTGGCTCGTTGGGATGCGCTCGTCAACATCGGCGCCATCGGTGAGCAACGGCGCGGGGACATCATGACGCTTCTCAGCCTCCTGTGCTGCTGATTCCTCTGCGACGGCCGGATTCACTTCGGGCACCAAAAACGAATGGGTGGGCGGAAGGTCCTCCGCATGCGAACCATATTCCGGCGATTGGCGCGGCTCCTCATCCACCAACAGCGGCTCGGGCGTGACGTGGACCGCCGGAGGCTCCACAAGCGCCGGATCTCTGAAGAAAACGGGACTCGTGCTCTCGCGATCAGTTTCCGACGGAAAGAACTGCGTCGCCGGGAAGCCAGCGGTTTCAAACGGCCGAGCATCGAGCTCCTTGCTCACTTCGGGGCCCGAGGGCTCCGGAACAAAGAAGCTTTTTGATGCTTCGCTCACCTCGGGTTCGTCAGCGAAGAATGGTTCATTGTCCGCCGAGGGCAGGCGCGTGGCCGATTCTGCCGGCGCGTCTATCAACGCAGGATTGGTTTCGCTCGCGGTCAATTGCCCAGGTACATCAGGCTGGACGCCCTTTGCCTGCTGGCCGCCTAGTGCAGTCATCCAATCGCTTTGCGGATGTTGCGATCCAGAAGCCGCAACAGCATCCATCCAGTGCGGCCCTTGCGCCGGGGGCGGCGTGTGCTCGGCGTGGGACTCTGAGGCGGATGATTCGCCCGACCAAGTCGCCGACCGTGGCTGCATGAGGCTGGGTTCAGCACTGTCTTGAGACGGGGCAGGCGCCGGGGAAGCCGATTCCGGTTCAAAGAAGTCGTCCGCGGAAGTCTCGAGTTCGCTCAACGCCTGCCCTGCGAACGGCCCGGTATCCGGTAGATCCGCGTCTTGAGGGGCAGTCGCGTCTGGGGCGGCACCGGGTTGAGATGAAGAGGGAGTCGGTTCCCAGTCGTCATCGGACGAAAAGGCAGGCAAGTTCGCTGCCTCGACGGGAATTTCGAAGTCCCTGGCGCTACGCCGCCAGTCGGCTGCGCCATCGAACTCAGCATCATCAGCAGCTGGTTCGGCAGTGACGGCGGCTGGCTCGCTTGGGGCTTGCGTCTTTTCACCGCGGCTGCCACTAAACCCATAGGCCAGCGCGGATTCTTCAGGGGCTGGCTCGGGAAAATGCGGCAGTGGCTTGGATTCTTTTCTTACGGGAACCTCAAGCTGCGGCATCGGGTGCGGCTCAGGTGCTTCTTTCGCTTCCTTCGCCTTCGCAAGCTCGGCCGCGGCTCTAGGACTTTTTTCGAGCGCGGACATGACCATGGCGATCAAAGCATCGGGCGGAACAAAGGGTTTCTTGAGAATGCCATCCGCGCCGGCGCGCCGCGCTTCCTTTTCGTCAAGCGGGTCAAATGCGCCGACGAGCAAGATTACCGGAATGTGCGAAAAGCGCTGATCCTTTTTGACGAACTCGCACACCTCATAACCATTGCGAACGGGCATGAAAATATCGGCTAGGACCAAGTCTGGGTCGAGATCCGGGATGCGGCGCACCGCCGCTTCTCCATTGCCCACGGAGACGACTTGGACGCCTCGCTCCTGGAAGACTAACGCGACCGTCTTCTGGACGTTGGAATTGTCATCGGCGATCAGGATCTTGGGCACCGGACTCCCCACACGCTCGCGGACGAACTACCTCTGTTTCACACCTATTGCACCATCACAGACCGGGGGCGTCAACGAACTCGGCAGTTCAGAGTGCTACAGTTGTTAGCAGGGGGTAAACACGCGATTACCAGGGCACCATCTTGTGGAAGCCCTTCTTTTTCTTGCTGGTGGATTCCGTCTGAGGGTCGCTCGGAGGAGCAGTCGCCTTGGTGGCGGATTTGGGGGCGTCTGCAGCGGGCGTTTGAGACGCTCCATTTGCACTCGTGCCATTCGTAGTCGCCGGATCGGACGATGCGGCGGATCGCGTGGCCGCAGCCGCAGGCTGTGGATCGGCGGTCGAATCGTCGGACGACGTGACCGTCTCAGTTTCAACGGAGTTCGAACCACCGCTGCCAGCATCGCTCCCGCTTGGCGCGCTGACCCCTGCGCTAACTACACTAAATGTAGGGCCTGCCGCGCCTTGGTTCAAAACATCCGTTGCGGAGATCAGGTCATCGGGCGGCTTCAGATCCGGCTGGCCAGAGTGCGCCGCAGCGGAAACATCGGGGTTGGACTTGATGACCGAGAGCGGCAGCTTCATGATTCGGTTCGGATGGTGCTCCTTCTCGTATATCTGCTCCTTGCGCATTCGGGCCACGGCGGCCGGGTCAGCGGGGGGAACGGCCATACCCATCAGTTTCAAGCGGGCTTTGGCTTCAGGCGCAGTATCCGAAAGGGGGTAGTCGCGAACGATTCTCTCGTAGCATTTGGCGGCCAGATCGGCCCAATGGTTCTTGTCATCTTCGTTCTTGGAGACTTGTTTTGCGCGCGAGTAAATGCTGCCAAGCATGAAAAGAGCATCGTCGCTTTGGCTATACAGCGGGTAGCGGTCTGAAACTTCGACCAGGCGCGCGGCGGAAGCCCGATAGTCCTGTTTTAGGTAGTAAAAGCGAGCTACTCTGAAGTCACCGTCAGCCAAAACTTCCTGGACGTTGCGCAGGTACTGCTCCGCCTTCGGAACGAGAGGGTTCTGGGGATATTTCTCCAGGAAAGTGCGGAATTCCTGGTCGGCTGCCTCCGCCTCGCTGTTGTCACGATCCGCTTTCTCCATCATGCGGTAGTGCGCCATTCCAACCTGCATCTGCGCATACGCGGCTTCGTCTAGAAACGGGAAGAAAACGATAAAGTTCTTGTACTCGCTCACCGCTTGAGTGAGATTCGAGGTGCCGCCTTCCTTATAGAAGGAATCGGCCACGCCGAGTTTTGCTTTGGCCAGGTATTCGCTGTCGGGGTACGTATTAATTAGAGTTTGAAAATCCAGGCGGGCCTCCGTGAACTTCTTGTGCTGGACGTCCTGTATGGCGCGCATGTACAGCACCTTGTCAGGCTCGGCAGACTCTGCGGAGGGCGCTTTCTTCTGGGCGGGGGGCGTCTTTACCTTTGTGATTTTAACCTTTTTGTGGTCCGGACCTGCGGACAACGAGCCGGCAACCCACAGGATCACCGCCATCGCGGCAAAATATCTTTTCATCAGGTCTAACCCCGATTGCTATTCTAGACCCTCTGACTCAGGGCCTGCGTTGCCAGTTTGCGCATTTGGCGCGCTGCCGCCGCCGGGTCAGGCGTGTGGAAGATCGAAGTTCCCGCAACAAGAGTGTTCGCCCCGGCTTGAGCCAATTCGGCGGCATTCTCCGCGTCCACGCCGCCATCGACTTCAATTCGGAAGCCGAGATTATAGCGTGCGCGCCACTGGTTCAACTGCCGAATTTTTTCAAAAGCTCCAGTAATAAACCGTTGCCCCCCGAAACCCGGGTTCACGGACATCACTAAAACGGTATCAACTTTGTCGAGCACTTCCGCAAGCATCGCGACCGGTGTGGCGGGGTTGATGGCTGCGCCAGCCTCGGCGCCAAGCTCGCGAATCATCGCCAGAGCCCGATCCAAATGGACCGTTGCTTCCTCATGCACCAAAACGCGATTAGCCCCTGCCTTCACGAAGTCGTCGATATATTCCTCGGGCCGCTCAATCATCAGATGCACGTCCAGAGGAAGCTGGGTTGCCTTACGGAGCGACGCGACGACAGGAATCCCGATGGAAATATTGGGCACAAAATGCCCATCCATCACGTCCACGTGTATCACGTCCGCGCCGCCTTCTTCAACAGCGCGAATTTCATCACTCAACTTGGCGAAATTCGACGCCAAAATGGATGGCGCGATCTCGATCCTGGCGTAGCTCATGGTCTCGCGTAAGAATCTTAGCACAGCGGTAAAGGCATAGTCGCAGCGTGCAATTGGCCTATCTGCACGCTGCGCTTATTTCGGTTTCGCCGGCATCTGCTTCAGAATCTCGCCAAGTTTCTGTATTTCCTGCCCATAGCCGGCCCAATTGCCCTGGCGGAGGTCCTGCTGAGCCGCCTCGTAATGCTGGTTAGCCTGCTGGATCAGGTTCTCCACTGAAGTGGGGAGGGTCGAGCCGGCGGCAGTCGTTGGTGCGGCTCCGGACCCGGTAGCTTCCGCGTTCCCGCCCGAGTTGGCGCCGAAGATGGCATTCAGAGCCTCTTTCAGAGACGGCTCCATCACCACCTGATCGGAATAGGCCAGGATCACTCGCTTCAATTCAGGGATGGAAGAGCCTCCCTCGGCAGCGAGGTACAGCGGCTCGACATAGAGAACTGCATTCTGGACGGGAACCACCAGCAAGGTGCCGCGAATAACTCGGGATCCACCCTGGTCCCACAGGGTGAGTTGCTGAGAAATCACAGGGCTTTGGTTGACACGCGATTGAATCTGTTCCGGGCCGTAAATCAGTTTTTCCTTGGGGAAATTGAAGACCAACACCTTTCCGTAATCGGCTCCGTCGCAACGGGCCGCTATCCAGGCAATCATGTTGTTCTTCCGCGCCGGCGTAAAGGGAACCATCAGAATGAATTCTTCCGTCTTGCCTACCTCGGGCAGTCTCATCACGGCGTAATAAGGACTCATCGGCGTCGACGTTCCGCTTACCGACCGCGTCGCTACGCGCCACAAGTCCTCTTTGCTATAGAAGACACTTGGGTCCGTCATGTGATACACGGCGTACTTGGCCGCCTGAATCGCGAAGAAGTCTTGCGGGTAACGAATGTGCGCGCGGAGATCTGGCGGCATGTCAGAGAGGGGTTGAAAGACACCGGGAAAGATACGCTGATAGGCTTGGATTAACGGATCGGACGGATCGCTGACGTAAAACTTCACATTTCCATCGTAGGCATTGATGGTGACCTTGACGGAGTTGCGCATATAATTGCCTACGCCTTGCGTTGGGTCAGCGTAGGGATACTGGTCGGAAGTCGTGTACGCGTCCGCGATCCACTGCAACGAGCCGTCATTCGCAACAACCAAATACGGATGGCTATCGTAGGACAAGAAGGGAGCCAGCGTTTCCGCACGCTCCAAAACGCGCCGGTACATCATGATGCGGCTTGTCGGGTGGATATATCCGGAGATCAGAATATTGATATCGCCGAAGCGCAGCGCAAAAATCAGGCGCCGCCAGAGACCGCCTACGGGAATGCCACCCGATCCCTGATACGTCTTGTAGACATTGTCCTCGCCGGACGGATAGTCAAACTCCTTGGCTCCGGTCCGGGTGAGACAATAGTTGTTGGATAGTTGGCCATAATAAATTTCCGGACGGGTAACCTTCAGCGAGATAGACGAGGCCGGCGGAATGTCCTTGATGAAGAGCACCGGCAAACCGTCGGAAGTGGACTCGTTCACCGGTCCCAGGCATAGCCCGTATCCGTGCGTGTAAGTCAGGTGCTGGTTCACCCAGTTGGGATCGGGCAGACTTTGCGCCGAGAGTTCCCGCGCCGAAAGCGACACTTGGCGAAGTTCCGAGTCAATGGTGTACCGATCGTAGTAGACAGTCGCGAAATCGTAATAAGTGCGGATTTCCTGAAGCTGCTGGAATGTGGTGAGCTGCGGTTCGTGATCCCACAAGCGCAGATTTTGCATCGTGGCAGAATTCTGCTTGATCGACTCGGCGGTTAGATCCTGAATTGCCGGAAAGTCACGCTCATCAAACCTATCAAGCCCATAGGCCTGCCGGGTGAATTGTATATTGCGCGCAATATAGGGCACCTCTTTCTCAAGCTCGCTGGGCGCAACCAGATAGCGCTGCACCAGCGCGGGGGCCACCAATCCGCCCAGGATCGCCACTCCGAGTACGCCGCCAACCGCATACGCTGCCGGCCGTACGTGACCCTTCGGCGCTCCGGCAAAAAAGGCGACCGCAGCTAGGATGCAGAGCACTAGCTGAATCCAGAGCACGGGCCAGCCCACGTGAATGTCCGTATAGCCAGCACCGTACACCAGGCCGGTTGGTGCATACACGAGATCGTACATGCCCAGCCGCGCGCGCCATGCGAACAGCAAAAACAACAACCCGCCCAGAACCATCAGGTGTCCGCGGGCATTGCGGCCCATGCCCAGGCCGCGCGGCGAAATCCAAGCTCCCCCTTCGATGAAATACAGCAGCGCCGCCGTCAGCAGGCTCATCACCAGGACGATCAGCGCGAGATGGTAAAGAAAGAAAAGAAAAGGCAGTCGGAACAGGAAAAAACTGAGGCTGATCCCGAAGACGGGATCGCTCTGCGTGATATGAGCTACGTGCCCCGCAAGAAGATACGTCCCCCAGTGCCCGGCCGCCCATTGACCCACGAGCCAGGCTACGAGCACGAGGCCGAACCAGATCAAGCGCTCCAAAAAAACGGGAATTTTCTCGATGGCGGGAATTTCGATCACTCGTGTGATCGCGCGCCGATACCCCGAACGGCGCACCACCCCCCGAGCGGCCCAAAGGTTCAGCCCGCAGAACAGCAGAAAGCCCGCCCCGCAGCACACACCGAGCACAACCTGTGCCTCCAGGATGGTAACGAATATCTCGCGAAAACCGAGATGGCTAAACCACATCCGGTCGACCAGCAAGCCAATACTGACCGAGAAAAGTGGAACAATTATCAGAAGGATCAGAACGAGCGCGACGAGCGTTGCCGCCAGACGATACTGCCGCATATCAATTCTCCGGCGGCCATCTGAACACACGCGGGGTTGCGTGTCAAAGCTCTAGTGGGGCCGTACGATTGCGTTTCCGTGCCGGCGACGGGGTGCCCAGCAGTGAGCACGCCATAAAAACCTGCGGAATATGAAGGGTCGAGCCTCAGTTCCCCTTTTCTGTAGCCGCTGTGCTTACGGAACTGCCGGCTAGAGGATACTTCAGTTGTTCCCACCGCGTGAGACCGCCTTGCAGTGCCTTCACCTTGTCGTGGTCGTAATTGAGCTCCCACATCTCCAGCACCAAAGGGGCGCTATCCTCTTCGTGAGGGCAATTGCAGTAGAAGACGATCAACTTGTTTCCGGGAAGCGCGGAGAGTGTCTCGTCCTGCGCGCGCGGATCGGCCGTGGGATCATAGGCGATGTTGACGGCGCCCTTGATGTGCTCGTCGGCGTAACTTTCGGAATCGTCGGTGTCCACGAGCACGACATTCCCTTCTTCCTTGATGAGGCGCTGCACCTCTTCAGCGGTGATGCGCGGCACCTGCGGAAGAGGAATTTTTTCCTTTGCTGATGCCGAAGCTGTATGGTCCGCATTTGCGGCGGGGTCTGGCTGTGAGGCCTTTTGTGGGGTACGGGCAGACATACCCGAGGGCATGAACATAAACACAAGCAATCCCAATGCGAAGCCTATCCCAAGTTGAGGCTTCATGATCGACTCCGTTCTGAGGCACGAGCGCGGGGTTTGCGTCCCGCGCTCGCCGCTGGTCAATTCAATTTTAGCTCTACGCCCAATCGTCGATCAACACGCCCCGACGGATGCCGAAATCCGTGACGAACCACATCGTCTGGACTTTTCCACCAGCTACGACCACGTGGATGGCCTTGGGGTTGGTGAACGGCTTGATGAGTGCGTCCTCCGGCAGTTTTCTCCAGCTCGCATACGGCTCAAGACCCGCTAGCGCAAACGGTACGGCAGTGCTCTGAATTACGCCGTTGCCCCAATACGAGCCGGCGGTTTTCTGAATGTTCTGCGAAAACCACTCGCTCAATTGGGCCTTGGTCTTGAATCCGTGCGTATCCTTGAGCAGCCCCGCGACAGTCGGATCCATCACGATGGTGGCTGCTGAGCCCGACGCGCAGAACGAACTCATGTAGTCGCGCATCAGGTAATGAGTCGGATAGATGCTCTGGCTGGCCCCCACGCTGGCGATGCTGCTCCAGCCCGTGCCTACGCTGAGCACGTTATCCGTTGGCTTGAATCCCATCTCGACGTGCAGCGGGTCCCAGCCATCAGGCAAGGCTTCTTCGTTCTCTCCGTAGGTCTGGCTGTTGTACTGCATCGTGTTGCCCAGAGTTTCCCAGGCATTCACGTTGTTGCGCAGATCACCCGCCGTTTTGGACATCATCGCGAAAGCACGCCCGACGACTGCATTCGCCTTGTTGTACGGCCCCATCGCGTTAGTCCCACAATTGAACTTGAGTTTGTTGCGGATCGGGCCGCTGATCACCACCATATTCGCCATCGAACTGGTGGAGTTGCCGAAGGGCGCTTGGGTGGCCAAAGCCAAAATCACCGGAAAATGTTCCGGCGATGCGCCGGCCATCACGGCGCTGATGGCGACTTTCTCCACGGTGAGCGGCCGGGCGCCTCCGGTGATATTGATCGTTTTGATCACCTCGTCGGGCTTGTGGCTCGTGCCCTTCAGCATCGCGGTCACGCGCTTTTCGGTGGGGAGGATGATCGAGTTGAAATCGGTCCATTCCTTGTCGTCGAAAAGCTGCCGCAGATTCTCTTCCGAGTCGGGCGCAAGCAACCTCGGCTCGACGGCTTCTTCCGGAGCCGGCCCCGATATTTTTTCCTCGGCCGTTAGAGGGCTGGTGAGCGCGTTAATCACGGCGGTCATCAGCGGCTGGCCGGTCAGCATGTCCTTGCCGGTGACGTAACCAACGTCGACCATGCGCGGCTGGCCGGTGAATGGGAATGGGACGGCCACATATCGGATCGGCATGCCGGTCTGATATTTGGCAACGTAGCCGGTTGCGTAATGCACGATGTTGTCAGAGGCGACGCCAATGGCGGGAATCTTGCACTGCATCTGAATTTGCTTTGCCCAGCGGCTCACGGCCGCGCAGCAGCCGTTTCAACCAGCGACGCCGACGATCGCAGCGTCAGCCCCACTAGCGGTGATGTCCTTCAGGATCGAGGGATCGCTGCCAAACATGCCCTCCGCCGTGACTTTCACGATCGTCTTGACGCCGGAATAGCGCTTGTTGAGCCATTCCGTCATCGCTCCATAGAAGTAGTTCGCGGCATCCGGGCCTTCCCAGGAAAGATTGACCATGTAGATTTTTTTGCCTTGAAGGCTATCGAGCGGTGGGGCCAGAGGAACGCGGGTTGCGAGTTTGCCTGCTATCGCAGGGTTCATGACCGTAATCAGGCTCTCCCCGTGCCCCGCGCCGTTCTCCGGGGAGACCCGCGCCCGAGGCGTCTCAGCTCCAGCAGGAAACCCGGTAAGAAAAGCAGGGCTGATTCCCAAGAACCTCAACATCTTTCGCCTATCCATTTTTACCTCCTCAAATTTTAGTGAGAGCAACCTCCCTGAGAGGGATGAATTTCAAATCAGCGACATCATACGTCGCTTGAGATAACTAGACTACCGAATATTCTATCGCCAAATCCGCTAGCAGGGACAACACTGTATTGACCCCACAGCGCGAAATCCGGTTACACCGATTCATCGCGGCGCAGAGGCTGTGGTTCGCTGGTAGGAATAAGGACTTATTGCGATTGCGCGATTTGCAATTCGATTTTTGTGCTTGAATCGACTCGCTGGCCGCGCGCGGGCGACTGGGCCACCACGGTGCCGACGGGCGCCTGGGACGCCGCGACCGGCGTGAGCTTGGAGACCCTTAACCCGGAGGCATTCAACTTCGATTCGGCTTCGGTAAACGGAAGCCCCTCGAGTTGCGGCATCACGAACGCTGGCGGCCGTGGTCCAAGCGAGACGAGCAAATCCACGTGCGGGCTCGTGACATCCGTCGTGCCTGGCGCCGGATCCTGCTGAAGAACCGAATCTTCCTCGCCGCCCGAGAGGTAGATGCTCGAGGCTTCGCCGAGCTGCATTCCGGCGCGAAGCAGCTCCACCTGCGCC
>DATDMO010000250.1:0-4154 GCA_036518755.1 Candidatus Acidiferrales bacterium
TTATCGGCCACCGTCAGCCATGTCCGCATCTGAACCATCGTTGTGCTCCCTTGGCTTGATTCTTCGCAGTGCGCCTACGCCGCTCGGGTTGAACGTTGTATGACTTCCTTCAGCCGCCATCGCTTGAGCTTCGACAGCGGACGTGTGGCGGCGATCCGAACGATGTCGCCGACGCGAGCCTCACCCGTCTCGTCATGCGCGTAATATTTTTTCCCCGATCGAACGACGCGCTGATAAAGCCGATGCTGGGTTGTGCGCGTGACCTTCACAACGATCGTCTTCTGCATCTTGGCGCTCGTAACCACGCCTACGAGTTCCTGCCGGATTCCCCGCTCGCGGACGCCTTGCTCGGACCTTGAGGTGCCGGGTGCCGTCGTTTCGTTCGCCATTACGCCTTCCTCAATTCGGCCGCGCGCAAAAGCGTCTTCACGCGCGCAAAGTCTTTCTTAGCCTCGCGGAGTTTCTTCAATCCCTCGGCTTGGCCAGCGGCTATTTGAAAGCGAAGGCGAAAAATCTGCTCTGCCAGTTCGCGTTCCTGGATCACGAGTTCATCGGAATTCATCTCTCGATATTTCTCGATGCTGCGCGCCACTAGAGTTCCTCCAACCGAGTCACGAACTTCGTCGCGATAGGCAGTTTGTGAGCGGCAAGCTCCATAGCTTCCGTGGCGGACGCGAGATCCACACCTGCCATTTCAAACATGATCCGGCCTGGCTTCACAGGAGCCACCCAATGTTCCGGTGGCCCTTTGCCTTTTCCCATGCGCGTTTCAGCCGGCTTCTTAGTGAAGGGTTTGTCCGGAAAGATTCGAATCCAGAGCTTTCCGCCGCGCTTGATGAACCTGGTAATCGCCACGCGCGCGGCTTCGATTTGCCTGTCGGTGATCCACGCCGGCTCAAGCGCCTTCAATCCATACTCGCCAAAAGCGAGCGATCCTCCGCGCCATGCTTTCCCGGTGCGGCGACCCCGTTGCTGCTTGCGGAATTTGACTTTCTTCGGCATCAACATAAGTGTTCGCCTATTCCCTTTAAGCCTGCGCTCCAGCAGCGGCTGGCTTCGAGCGTTGCGGAACCTTTTCGCCTTGATATACCCAGCACTTGACACCAATCTTGCCGTACGTGGTGTTCGCTTCAGCCGTTCCAAAGTCGATGTCAGCCCGAAGGGTCTGAAGCGGAAGCCGGCCCTGCAGATACCATTCCTTCCGGGCGATTTCCGCGCCATTCAGGCGCCCTGCCACGCGCACTTTGATTCCTTTGCAACCGAAGCGCAGTGCCGAGTCCACCGCTTTACGCATCGCGCGGCGAAACGCCACCCGCTTTTCGAGCTGCAGGGCAATCGACTCCGCCACCAGAGTGGCGTCAAGCTCGGGTCTGTGAACTTCCTGAATATCGATGTGCACTTCGCGCTTGGTTCGCTTCTGGACTTCCGCCTTCAGTTTGTCGATTTCAGAGCCTTTTCGGCCGATGATGATTCCCGGGCGAGCCGTGTAAATGCGGACGACCAGCTTGTTGGCCGCTCGCTCGATGTCAATCCCGTTGATGCCCGCCGAGCGCAGACGGTCCTTCAGCTGAGTGCGCAGCTTGACATCTTCATGCAGCAAGTCGGCGTAGTCCTTTTTCGCGAACCAGCGAGACCGCCAGCCCTTGTTGTAGCCCAGCCGAAATCCGTACGGATGTGTTTTCTGCCCCAAATCTTACCTCCGCTCTTACTTTTTCTTCTGCGCTTGCTTCGCGCGTTTCTCGATGGCCTTACGAGCCTTTCGAACCGCTCCTCGTACGCCCTTTGAAGCTTCAGCCTCGGCAGCCGCCGCGGCCGCCCGGTCCGCCGCGGCGCGGTGATGTTCGGCTACCTGAACCACGATATGGCTAGTGCGCTTTTGGTAGCGGAATCCTCGGCCCATCGGCGCAGGACGCATCCGCTTCCAGCGCGGCCCTTCGTTGACGCAGCAGCCGGTGACATACAGCGCATCCACATCGAGCGATTCGCCAGCGTCGTCGGCCTTGCGCTCTGCGTTGGCGATGGCGCTACGCAACGTTTTCTCAATTTCCTTGGCCACGCGTTTCTTTGTGAAGCGCAGCGTTTGCAATGCGTCTTCCGCACGACGCCCGCGGATCAGGTCGATCACCAAGCGGGCCTTCTGCGGTGAGACGCGGATGAACCGCGCATTTGCCACGCCTTCAATCTGACTTTGCCCGAGCGTTGCCATCGTCTATCCCCTCACCTAGGACTTGGCGGCGGGAGGCGCGCCACCAGCCGGGGCCGCAGCGCCGCCGGGACCAGCTGCCGCTGCAGCGGCTCTTTCGAGCGCAACCTTCACGCCGTGCCCCTTGAACGTACGCGTCGGAGCAAACTCGCCCAGCTTGTGTCCTACCATCTGCTCAGTGATGTACACGGGAATGAACTTCTTCCCGTTGTGCACCGCGATGGTGTGGCCCACCATTTCGGGCAGGATCGTCGAGCGGCGCGACCACGTCTTCACCACTTTCTTTTCGTTCCGTGTGTTCAGTGCTGCCACTTTTTCTTGTAGGTGGCTATCGACGAACGGACCCTTCTTGAGCGAGCGCGGCATCGGTTTGCTATTCCTCCACCCGGCGAAGCTTTACCCACTGCGCGCGGCGCATCTTTCGGAATCCGCGCACGGGACCGGGAACGCGATGCGAAAGCGGGCAGAAGGGACATACAAACCGGGTCCCTTGCGCGTTCGGTATCTTGTCCACGATCACGGCCCATCCCGCGCGGCACAGCCGGAACAAGACCTGGGGCGCCGGACCGAGCTTCGACACTTTACTTACGGGTTTGGCTATGGGCCTGGCCACCGGCTTCGCAATGCGTCGCGAAACTGCTTTTCGCGTTCGCGCCGCTCGCCGCGGTGCACGCCGAGATGTTCGTGTAGCTGTCATAAAGGTGCTCTCAATTCCCCGCCGCGCCGGATGCATTTTTACTGCTCCGCCAAAAGTCTTTTCTCTTCCCTAGGGCTTGCGCCGCTCCACAATCATTCGGTCGCTCTTGCGCTTTTTTCTTGTCTTCGCGCCAAGGGTCGGAAAGCCCCAAGGCGTCTGCGGATGATTCCCCTTCACGCGACCCTCGCCGCCACCGTGCGGATGGTCCACCGGGTTCATGGCAACTCCGCGCACCGTGGGGCGCTTGCCATGCCACCGAGTGCGGCCTGCTTTCCCATAGGTCACATTCTCGTGATCCAGGTTCCCTAGCTGGCCGACCGTGGCCATGCAGTCCACACTAAATTTTCTTACTTCTCCCGAAGGCAACTTGACCAGGGCGAAATCGCCCTCCTTGCTCAGAAGCTGCGCCGCTCCGCCCGCCGCGCGCACCACTTGCGCGCCTTTACCGGGAAAGAGTTCGAGGTTGTGTACCATCGTTCCCGGCGGAATGTGCCGGATCGTCAGCGCATTTCCAGGAAGAATATCCGCGCCCTCGCCGTTCTGCACCGTCATCCCGACTTCGAGCCCAACGGGTTGCAGGATGTACCGCTTTTCGCCGTCGGCATAGTGGAGCAGCGCGATTCGTGCCGAGCGATTCGGATCGTATTCGATAGCCGCCACCTTTGCTGGGATTCCTATCTTTTCCCGGCGGAAATCGATGGATCGGAATCTGCGAGCATGCCCACCGCCACGGTGCCAAGACGTTACCTCACCGTGCGCGTTGCGACCGCCCGTGCGTTTCTTCGCTTCAGTCAGCGATTTTTCCGGCGTTTCCTTGGTAATTTCGCTCTTATCGAGCATCGTCAGGAAGCGCCGTGCCGGTGTGTATGGTTTGAAAGTTTTTAGTGCCATTGTCGCCTCTTGCCTTTAGGCAGAACGCTTTCGCGCTGCCCTGCTGCAAACCTACAGGTTCTCAGCGTACTCGATCATCTTCTCGCCGGGAGCCAGTCTTACGTAGGCCTTTTTCCAATCGCTGCGAAATCCCTCGGCGCGCCCCCTGCGGCGGAATTTTCCGTGATAGATCGCAGTTCGCACATGATCAACTCTGACTTTGAAAATACGCTGCACCGCTTCCTTGATTTCCGTCTTTGTGGCGCCAGAAGCGACTTCGAATACGACCGTGTGCTGCGTCTCCTTCACGCCGAGCCCTTTTTCGGTGATGATCGGCCGCCGGATCACTTGATAGAAATTCGTCGCCATCGGCTAGTCCTTTCT
>DATDMO010000251.1:0-9733 GCA_036518755.1 Candidatus Acidiferrales bacterium
TGCGTGAGTGTCTCGAAGAGTTGCCATTGCCGCGAAGGCTGCGCCGAATGCCTTCTCGATATCGAGTTCTGCGCGAACGGCGTCGCGCGCCGCCGCTGGGCTTCGCGCAGATCCAATTGCGTTTTGGAATGCGATCGAGGATTGGTCAAGCAGGTGCTCACCAACCTCGTCGGCAATGCCGTGAAATATACGCGGCCGCGCGAGGTGGCCGTGATCGAAATCGGCCATCGCGCCGACGGGGGACACTCGGTGATTTTCGTTCGCGATAACGGCGCAGGATTTGAGATGAAATACGCGGACAAGCTATTCGGCGCGTTTCAGCGCCTGCACCGCCAGGACGAATTCGAAGGCACTGGAGTGGGCCTGGCAACTGTCCACCGCATCATCCGCAGACACGGCGGCCGCATCTGGGCGGAAGCGGAACCGCAAAAAGGCGCAACCTTCTATTTTACGCTCGCGTGAATGCGGGCAATTTCCCCTTTATTCAGGGCCAGATTTCCGACCTACCTGAGGCTTTTTGCGGAAGCTCCATCTTCCCATTGCGCGGCGCGGCCTCGCGGTCCTCTGCTAGAATGATTTGCTTCTGATTCGTCGAAGAAATTCATGATTACACTGTTTGGAAAGCCGGAGCCGACGCTACTGGAGCGGCTCAAAGAGTCGGTTGGCAAGACGCGCACGGAGTTGTCTGCGCGCGTCGAGCAACTGCTGACTGGCAACCGGCCCGTCGATCCTGAGCTGCTGAAGCAGCTCGAATCGGCGTTGCTCAGCGCGGATATCGGCGTGCGCACAACGAAAGAAGTGCTGGCTGCGCTGCGCGAGCAAGTGAACGAACACAAAATCGTTGATGCGGGACAGTTGAAGCAGGAATTGAAGCGCCAGATCCTGAAAATCCTTGAGGCACCTGCCGCAAATTCCGACGGCAACACGGTGAAGCCGCCTCGAGTGCTTTTTGTTGTGGGAGTGAACGGCACTGGAAAGACCACGACGATCGGCAAACTTGCGAGTCGTTTGAAGAAAGAAGGCGCGAGCGTGGTGCTTTGCGCCGCGGACACGTTTCGCGCGGCGGCGATCGAACAGCTGGAAGTGTGGGCGCGGCGCGCGAGCGTCGAGATGGTGAAGCAGAAATCAGGGGCCGATCCTTCCGCCGTGATTTTCGACGCGCTTTCCGCCGCGCAATCGCGCGCGGCCGATATGGTAATCGTGGATACCGCCGGACGACTGCACACGAAAACAAACTTGATGGCCGAGCTCGAAAAGATGAAGCGCACCGCGAATAAGGTCGTGCCGGGCGCGCCGCACGACGTGTTGCTGGTTCTCGACGCGACAACGGGGCAAAATGGATTGAATCAGGCGCGCGAGTTCTGGAGCCAGGCGGGCGTGACCGGCATCGTGCTGACGAAACTGGACGGCACGGCGAAGGGCGGGATCGTGGTGGCGATCGCGCGCGAGCTGCACTTGCCGATTCGCTTCGTTGGCACGGGCGAACAGATGGAGGATTTGGTCCCCTTCGACGCGCAAACCTATGTCAACTCGCTCTTCGACTGACACAGCTTCCCCGGCAGACGACAAGTGGATGGCTCGCGCGCTGGAACTGGCGCGGCGGGGAATTGCGCTCGCGCATCCAAATCCGGTGGTTGGCGCGATTCTGGTGACGGGACAGCGTGTTATCGGCGAAGGGTTTCACGTTTATGATCGTCGCGACCACGCTGAGATTGTTGCTCTGAAACAAGCCGGCGAGAAGGCGCGCGGCGCGACCCTCTACGTAACTCTTGAACCTTGCTGCGCCACGGGCCGCACGGGTCCGTGCACGAAGGCCATCATTGCCGCGGGGGTGAAGCGCGTTGTTGCCGCGATGAAGGATCCGAACCCCGCCGTGGCTGGGCGAGGCCTCGCTGAGTTGAAACGAGCGCGGATCGCTGTGCACGTGGGGGCCGACGAAGGCGCGCTGGCGATGAATGAAGATTTTGCAAAATGGATTCGCACCGGGCTGCCGTTCGTGACTCTCAAGACCGCGCTGACACTGGATGGCAAAATCGCCGCGCGCGAAGGGAGCACTACTTGGATTACCAGCGAAGCCTCGCGCCAGGAAGTTCAGAGGATTCGTCACGCAGCCGACGGATTGCTCACGGGAATCGGCACGGTGCTGGCCGACGATCCGCGCATGAGCGACCGCACGGGCAAGCCGCGCAGGCGAAGGCTGGTGCGCGCTGTGGTAGATTCGCGGTTGCGCCTGCCGCTGAAATCGACACTGGTAAAGTCGTCAGAAGGCGATGTGATCGTTTTCACGTTGCAGCCGGACGATTCCCGAAGAGCGTATGCGCTCAAGCGAGCTGGAGTTCAGGTAGTTCGGGTTTCGGCGCGCCGCGGACGCGTGGATTTGCGCGCCGTGATCCGCGAGCTGGGCAGGCGCGAGATTTTGAATCTGGTGATCGAAGCGGGTGCAGAATTAAATGGCGCGGCGCTAGAAGCGGGAATCGTGGACAAGGTGATCCTCTTTTATGCGCCCAAAATCATGGGGAGTGGTGGAGTGCCGATGGCGCAAATCGCGTCCGCTTGGTTCGCGAAATCGCCGGCGCTGAAAAATTTGGAATTGAGCCGCTACGGCCCAGACTTTGCTGTGGAAGGATATTTTCACGATGTTTACGGGGATTACGGAAGCCGTCGCAAAAATTGAGTCGCTCGAACGCGGCGCGGATGGCGGGCGGCTGGGGGTGAGCCTCGCGAACGCGGCGGACATTGCGCGCGAAATCAAGCCTGGCGATAGCATCTCGGTGAATGGCTGCTGCCTGACGGTCGCGGAGTTTGGCGCCGATCATTTTTCCGCCGATCTCTCGGGAGAGACGCTGCGGCGCACGGCATTCGGCGAAATGAAAGCGGGCGGCCTGGTGAACCTGGAGCGGCCGCTGGCAGCGGGCGCGCGGTTGGGCGGACATTTTGTCCAAGGGCATGTGGACGATATCGGACGCGTAAACCGGCTGATTCCCGAGGGTGACAACTGGTGGCTTTCGGTGCGCGTGCCGGAAGACCTCCGGCGTTACGTGGCGGAGAAAGGCTCGATCGCAATCGATGGCATCAGTCTGACTGTAGCGCGCTGGCAGGAAGGCATTGCCGACATCGCGATCATTCCGTTCACTTACGAGCAAACAAACATTTCAGCCATGGTCCCCAACGATGCGGTGAACCTGGAATGCGACATCCTGGCAAAGTACGTGGAAAGCTTACTGGCGGCGCGCAAGGGGCGCGCGGTCTCGCACCTCACAATCAGCAGGCTCGTTGAAGAAGGTTTTTGAGCAAAGGGACGAAATGCACTCGGCTGTGGCAACTCGGATTCTAGTGGCGCTGCTGCTGGGCGCCGCAGCCGCGGGCGCAAACCTGCTGGGCGGATTGCTGATTACGCGGAGGCAATGGTCGCGCCGCTATCTGAAATATTTCATCGCTTTCGGCGCGGGATTCATGCTCGCTACCGCGCTTCTGGAAATGATTCCGGCATCGGTGAAACTTCGAGGAGAGTCCTCGTTCTTTTTCGGGGATACGGATGCGGTTTTCGTACTTGTGCTCGCCGGGTATTTTCTGGTGCATTTTTTCGAACACACGGTGGCGCCGCATTTTCATTTCGGAGAAGAGACCCATCACGAAGAGGTGTCGCACGCGCACGCGAGCTACGCGGCGCTGCTCGGGCTGGTGATCCACACGTTCTTCGATGGCGTGGCGATTGCGTCCGGCCTGTTGGTCTCGACGTGGCTTGGAGGCGTGATCTTCATCGCGATTTTTCTGCACAAGATTCCCGAGGGGTTCACGGTGGCGTCGTTGATGCTGGCCAGCGGGCAGAGCCGCGCCGCGGCGTTCGCCTCTTCGGCAATTTTGGGAGCGGCAACGCTTGCCGGAATGGCGCTGATGTTCGCATTGAAAGGAACGGTGGCGGATGCGCTGCCGTTTTCAGCGGGGGTCACACTCTATGTTGCAGCGTCCGACCTGATTCCCGAGGTGAACCGCGAGCACAGCGTGGGAATGGCGGTGCTGGTGTTTTTGGGCGTCGCGATTTTCATAGCGCTGAAAGCGATGTTCCACGTGAGCGTGTAACACACGACCCGCCGATGGAGATTCTCGCTTCGCGACTGCCTACGCCGGAAGAGCGCCGTGGGACATTGGCAAGCCACAATCCATTGAGTTAGCGCGATTTGAGATCCGTCCTGAAACGAAGGTGCTTTTCGGGGGCGAAGCGCCGAAGGCGTGGTTCATGATGGCACGACGCACCTGGTGAAACGATGAAGCTTCCAAATCCGGACCGAGCTTGGCCGAACCGATGCGAACTCTAGCCGCTGCAGCTGATCGCGAGTCAATCCTCCGGCGCATTGCCTTGTTGACGCAGTCTGATGCACGGCTGTGGGGAAAAATGTCCGTGCATCAAATGATGTGCCACCTTTGCGATGCCTACCGATTGCCGCTGGGCGAGAAGACCGCGAGTCCCGCGACAGGATTTCTGCAGCGGACCGTGATGAAATGGCTCGCATTACAGCTGCCGCTGAAATGGCCGCACGGCGTCGCCACGCGCCCCGAGATGGAGCAGGGCGTGGGCGGAACGCCGCCAGCCGAATTCGAAAGAGACCGCACGGAGTTGCTTTCGATCGTGCGCCGTTTTTGCAACACTGCCGCCTTTTCGGCGCCGCATCCGTTCTTCGGTCCCATGAGCAGGCAGGAGTGGTTTCGCTGGGGTTACCTGCACGCCGACCATCACTTGCGCCAGTTTGGACGGTAGAGGCGCGGTTCGATGGAGGATGGCATCTACCACTTCGGCCCACGGAATTTCAGGATCTCGTCCACTTTCATTCTCCATTCTGCATAACTCCGAGCTTCGATAAGGGGCACTTCGTCCAGTTTATTGAGCGTCACCCTATCAGTTTGCGGCGTCTGTTCCATATGCCACGCATCGAATCGGGTCAAGGTGCCCTCTAACCGATCTATGGCAAGCGTGCCCTCGAACTTGAAGAGGTCCCGGGAGGGGACGGGAACCTTGTGCTGCGCGCAAGTGTGTAAGCCCATGGTCAGCTTGGCGCTGAAGGAAATTTTGCCGTTTGATGAATCGAACTTCACATCGTCCAAGACACCCGTGGGCGTATCACCAGCGAGCCCCTCCGCATCATCGAGGAGGCCAAAAACGGAGGGGCCCTGCCGCCACAGCGCAACTGAGACTCCGTAGGAGTGTTCTTCGGTGAATGTCATGTTCGAAAATTGGCCGACGTAAATTGGGCGGGGAATCACTTTTTCGCCGCGCTGTTCGGCAGAAGGAGTGTGCGGAAGGAGGAATGCAACTGCGAAACAAACGAGTACCGTGCGCGATGAATGCCTCAGCATCCGAAAGTCTTCCACAAGCCGTATCAGATACCGGCGTACCAGGCATAGCCTGCTTCTGGAGCCGCGGAGCCCAAACCCTTGCCGAAACGTTTCAGATTGTCCGTGACGGTCAAGTGGGTGATGAACTTCACGCTCTTGTAACCGAGCTGGCGGGGAACCCGCATGCGAAGCGGACCGCCGTTGCCGACAGGAAGTTCATCGCCATTCATCCCATACGTCAGAAAAGTCTGCGGATGCATCGCATCGGCCATGTCCATGCTATCCCACCAGTCGGGTTCGATCGAAAAGTAGACAACGTATCTGGCTTGCGGATGGACACCCACAAGATTCAGAACGTGAGAGAGAGGCACACCGATCCACTCGGCTATATACGACCAGCCCTCTTCACACGCGACTTCAGTAATCTGGCTGCGAGACGGATAGGTTTTCAACTGGGCAAGCGAAAACGAGCCGGGTCGGTCAACCATGCCATCGACGGAAAGCCGCCAGTCAATGAATCCTCCGGCCTGAAGGCGCCTAAAGGCTTCACTCGGAGGCGCGATCTGGTTCGCGAGCGGCCGATTCGAAATCTGGCTTCGAGGGAACTCGCGGGCGAGCGATTGTCTTGCCAGGAGGCGCTGCGAAGCATAGGTGAGCGTTTCGCCCAGACCGTAGATTCCGCCGTGATCGGGTGGGACCAGTCCGTACTTTTCCGCAAGGTGCGCGGCCACGCCCAGGCCCGATACCCCCGCCGTGGCGGCGAGCCCGGATATGATCATTTTGCGGCGCGAGAGATCGGTCATGTGCGCTCCATACGTGTGCGGATACGGCCCGTGATCATCGTTCGCGTGCGGCCCCAGAATCCGGCAAGACAAATCATTACGACGTGGACAAGCAGAAAGAAGACGAGAGCCACGGTGACGAAAAAGTGAAGCGTGCGTGCGGATTGACGGCCGCCCAAGAGAGTGACCGTCGACGGGAGTGCGGAAACGAAGGTGGGGGACATCGCCAAGCCTGTCCAGATAATCAATGGGAATAGAACAAAGATCACGAGCAAGTAGGTGAGCCGCTGGAGCACATTATAGGATTGTGCTTCCGCCTCAGTCGGCCGCTGGAAGCGCAAATGGCCGGCGATCGCGGTGGAGAACGCCCGCCATGAACGATCAGCCTTGCCGGGGAGCAAGTTTTTCCGGAAATGCCCGGTGAAGAATCCGAAGATTGCATACAGCAGGCCGGTCAGCACCAAAATCCAGGCAGCTTCAAAGTGGAGATGTCGGCTCCATCCGTTCTGGTCCGGCAGCACGTACCCGTAGCCTGTCGGCACCAATGCCCTCGAGGAAGGGATCGGCAGTTTGAACACTGGTGTAGTCAAGACAGTTCCGGTTTCGCCCCAATAGAAGCGAGGATGAGAGATCAGGATTTCAACTCCACTGACGAGCAGAGCGAAAAAGCACAGGGTGATGATCCAGTGAGTGACTCGGACGAGGACAGAGTGCCGCGAAGAAACCATCGTGGCTGGGATGGCCGAGGCAGAACGTAGGACGCCGACTCCCAGCGGCGCCTGCACGGATCCCAATTCCGCCATTTGTGGCCTCCTGTCGGCATTCCAACTTGCTTTTCTCAGGATGGACGCCATACTACCATGCCACCAGGAGCGAAACGGACAAATCGCCGGAGCGCGGCGCATCACGCGCTACGGACTCGCGTGATTGGATTTCCATTGTCCGGGCGACGTCCCTTCCCATTTGTGGAAGGCCCGAAAGAAGGAATTGGCGTCCTCGTAGCCCAGCAGATACGCGGTTTCACTCAAATCCAGCGATGAATGCAGTAGATAATGACGCGCCAATTCGCGGCGCGCTTCTTCGGTTAGCTGTTGAAACGTCGCCCCGCCTTCGGTAAGACGGCGCTGCAAAGTGCGCGCTCATTCGCAATTCCCGCGCAACATCTTGAATCCCCGGGCGCTGTCCCGCGAATAGTCCTTTGAGAATCCCTTTTACTTGTTCCCGAATGTCCTTCTCGGCCATCTGCTGCGTGAGCTCCGCCTCCAGCTGAGGAGCAATGGCGGCGAGCAGTCCGCGTTGTGCGTGAGAAAGGGTGCGTCCATGTCCGCCTTGCTGAATACGAGCAGGTTTTTGGCTGCGTTGAATTTGACCGGGCACCCGAAGTGCTTTTCGTGGATTTTGCGAAACGCCTCCGGTCGTTGGAATTCAACCCGCTTGGGGCGAATCCGCCGGCCGACGCCGCGATCGGCGATAGTCATGATCCAGGCAAAACAAACATCCACGAGCATCGCAGGCTCCTGCTTCTGGGCCAGCAGCCAGGTGAAATGCACCGCGCATTCATTCCCACGCTCGACTACGCCAATTTTTTCGGGGCAAGTGAGCTGTTTGTAACGGCTCAAGCGTTCGACCGCGTTCCGGAACGATCTGGTGGAAAGCGCGGCGATTTTGATCGGGTCGTAACGCTCGATTCGGTTCTCACTCCCGAGTTTGAGACCAATCGCCGGGTCGCGGCTGATTTCGGCAATGCCGCGATACAATCCGAAAAACTCCTCCGTGGTGACGAGAATTTTTTACTGGTTGAACAACCCGCTCGGGAGGTCCGCCTGGACTAATACCGCCGAAGGCGCCAGCCCCACTTCCCGGAGCCTGGCGCCAAGCGAGGTGGAAACTCTGAATCGATTCGTCATCGCCATTTATAGAATAACTCCGCCGGAAGATACGCTGCTGAAGCCGATTCTCAGCGGCCCACCATTTTTTGCAACTCGTCGGGGTACCTGGCGCCCTGCGCCGCGATCTTTGAGGCTGCGGCATCGATCTCATGAAGATCGTCGGACATCAACTGGATTGCAACCGCTCCGATGTTTTCTTCGAGCCGATGCAGCTTGGTCGTGCCCGGGATCGGCACAATCCACGGCTTCTGCGCAAGCACCCAGGCGAGTGCTATCTGGGCAGGAGTCGCCTTCTTCCGTTCCGCGACCTTGGCGACCAAATCGACGAACACTTGATTCGCTTTCCGGTTCTCCGGCGAAAAGCGAGGGACGCGGTTACGGAAATCGGTACTGTCGAATTTCGTATCCTGGCTGATCGTTCCCGTAAGAAAGCCTTTGCCAAGCGGGCTAAACGGAACGAACCCGATCCCGAGTTCTTCGAGTGTCGGGATTACCTCCTTCTCAGGCTCTCTCCACCAGAGCGAGTACTCACTCTGAAGTGCCGCGACCGGCTGAACGGCATGCGCACGACGGATCGTCTGAACGCCCGCTTCCGAGAGTCCAAAATGCTTCACCTTCCCTTCTCGAATCAGGTCCTTAACGGCTCCTGCCACGTCTTCAATCGGCACATTCGGATCGACGCGGTGCTGATAAAACAGATCTATCACGTTAGTCTTGAGGCGCTTGAGCGATGCTTCAGCGACCTGCTTGATGTGTTCCGGCCGGCTGTTTAGTCCCACCGACCCCGGGCGAGATTCAGTACTTTTGGGATCGAGGTTGAACCCGAACTTCGTGGCGATTATCACCTTGTCGCGTACCGGAGCAAGGGCTTCGCCCACAAGTTCTTCGTTCGCGAATGGGCCATACACCTCAGCCGTATCGAAAAATGTGATCCCGCGTTCCACGGCCGTGCGGATCAGCGAGATCATTTCTCTCTTGTCGGCAGCCGGACCAAAGCCAAAACTCATTCCCATGCATCCCAGGCCGAGAGCCGAAACTTCCAGACCGCTATTTCCAAGTTTGCGCTTCTGCATTGCTTCTCCTTCCAGCTACCGCGAATACCAACATTTGCGGCGCTGGGCTTTTTTCACCATCTCGACCAACCCAAGAATCTTGGTCCCTTCACGCGCGCGATTTGCGGATTCGCGTAATCGGGTGCGGCTGGGCGCACTGCGAGGATACGCACAAATTATCCACCGCATAGGGGGGATCGGCGCAAGTACCTGTCGGTGTAAAGAAAATCGTCTACGGTGAAATCGAGAAGTTCCCAGAAAGGTGCGGCGAGCAGCCCTTGACTCCTTAACCTGTTAGGCGCATAGGTATTGCAGTCGCCGGGGTGAATGCGTGGCAGGAGTCCCGTGGTCTTTATCGCTGCTATCGGTTCTTTCAATCACATGATTCCTCTCGCAGCACCCTATAATTCGCCTTCACGAAAATCAGCCTTCAACGGAGGGGAACATGAAGAATTCTCGCCGATGGGGTGTTTTGGTCACGCTGGTCTGCGCCGCCCTTGTGCTAGTCGCGGTGGGCGCCGCGCCATCTCTTGCTCAAACGTTTCGAGGATCCATCCTGGGAACAGTGACGGACTCGACGGGGGCAACAATCATCAACGCCAAAGTAACCGTCCACAACGTGGATACCGGCGTAGAACGCGTGACAGAGACGAACGCGGACGGCCAATATTTGGTGCCT
>DATDMO010000252.1:0-2818 GCA_036518755.1 Candidatus Acidiferrales bacterium
TTGCGGCACGCGTGGATGAATTGCGCAAGTTCCCGGTCGCTGACCAGGTCGTCGAAAAGCATCTCCATTTTCATCGCACGGAAGCCGAGTGCGATGGCTTGGTCAATTAGTTTGAAGCACAGGTCTTGCATATCGTGCCACGACCGCCCCTGGGGCATGCTGGGAAAGAGAGTGGCATAGGGGATGACTTCCGTGCGCGCAGCCCCGCCGAGAATCTGGTAGACGGGAAGGCCGAGAATTTTTCCCCGCAGATCGTGCAGGGCGATATCCATGGCGGACATCATCATGATGCCCAGGCCCCGGCGGGCGTGATAGATCGTACCTTCGTAGAGCTGATCCCAAAGCTTCTCCACTTCGAGGGGGTTTTGGCCGAGAAGGATGTCGCGGACGCTTCGGCTCCAGATGTGCGCCGTGGGTGTTTCGATCAGCGCCGCGATCGCGTTAGGGGGAGCGTCGGTCTCTCCCAGTCCATACATCCCGTTGTCCGCGGTGATCCGGATTACCGCAGTGTCCACAGCGCCATCGCAATCGTCCGGTGAGGCGTGCGGCGAACGAAGCTGCAAGCATTCGATTCTCTTAATCTTCATGGGATTCCTCGCTCCCTGGAAGTGTGGGCTTTAATATGTATGCAGGGCGAAGTCCAAGAACCTAGTGTTGTGCTTCTCAAATACGTTTACAAACGTAGCGCCGCCCTTCAGGGCGGCATGCCGGGCTAAAGCCCGGCGCTACTTGAATGTTAATGTCCTGCTGCGGTCATTGCGCCGTCCACCACCAGAAATGTCCCCGAAATAAAAGCGGCGGCATCCGAGGCCAGAAAGAGGGCTGCGTCGGCGATATCGCGCGGCGTCCCGATCCTCCCGAGCGGGTGGATGCGCAGGACTTGCGCCATCGTTGCGTCGGGATCAACCTGGGCGCGCAGCCATTCGTCCATCATGGGGGTGTCAATATACCCGGGGCAGATGGCGTTCACGCGAATTCGATCGCGGCCGTGCTCGAGCGCGAGCGCGCGTGTCAGCCCAATCATACCCGCCTTCGAGGCGTCATAGGCGGCGTTGCCCTCATACGACACAAAGGCATGGACGGAGGAGATGTTCACGATCGCGCCACCGCGCCCGCGCATTTGGGGAATCGCATACTTCGAGCATAGGAAGACGCTCTTCAGATTGACGTCAAGCTGGCGGTCCCAATCGCTTGAACTCATTTCAACGAGCGGCCCGGCGACTTCGATCCCGGCGTTGTTCACAAGAATATCCAGCGCGCCGAACTCCGCCACAGTCCGCGTCACAGCGGCCTTAATCAGCTCCTCGTTCGTCACATCTCCCGGGATGGCCAGCGCGCGCCCCGTCTGGCGGAGTTTCTGCTCCAGTCGCAGGGCTCCATCGCCGTTGAGGTCGAAGATGACGACGGCCGCTCCCGCTTCCGAAAACCGCTGAGCAATCCCCGCGCCGATCCCTGCCGCGGCGCCCGTGATGATTGCGACCTTCTTGTCCAAGCGCATTAATCGCTATCCTGCCTGGTCACTTTACCTTGTAGCTCCAGGGAATGTTGAAACCGCGTGTACGCCCAAAGCGCGCTCAGCAGGGGGCCCTGCCCCCAAGGGACAATTCCCCCGCGCGGCATCCGCCGATAATGTTCGGCCCGCGTGCTGGGGAACGTCTCATAGGATACTCCTTCGAGTACTCCGTCGGAGCGAACGTGCTTGATTAAGAACGCCATCGCCGACTCGGCCACCGGAAGGTATACCTCCGGCTCGATCCAGTCGCGGGCCAAGCTTCGCGAGATGGCGCTGATCATGAATGCCGCAATCGAGGTCTCAATGTAAGAAGTGGGGTCGTTCAACACAGTATGCCAACCCCCGTCCGGGTCCTGCAACTCCGCCATACGTCCCAGGACCCTGCGGAGCACTTCTCGAATCCGGACCGCCGCGGGTTCGGCGGAGGGCAAGTTCTCCAGGGTATCAATCAGTCCCAACAACCCCCAGCCGTTCCCGCGTCCCCAGGCGACACCGTTGCGACGGCGAGTCCGCTCGATCCAGAAATGATGAAAGAGGCCATCATCGGGGTCCAAGAGCAGATCGATTTGCGACAGAGCGTTGTCCAGGGCGAGCTGATGGTAATCGCTTTGCCCGGTGACGCGATAGAGGGCGGCAAAAAACGGCGCATCGAAATGCATCGAGTCAACAAAGATGCAGGGGCCGCCATTTTTGACCATTTCCGCAAGTTCGCGCCAGGATTCAAAATCCGGGTGATCGGGGGGGAGTTCCGGTGGCAGCTCAAATGCCGCGTTTTCGTAGCGGATCGCCGCACCTCCCTCCGTCTTGCGGAAGCCCGCCATATAGTTGGCGTGTCGCTTGGCGGCGGCGAGAAGGGCCTCGTCACGGGTCTGTTCATAAACGCGCACCAGGGCGACACCGGCGGCGGTGTAATCAAATTCGCTGCGGAACTGCTCTCGAGCAATCCAAGCCTTTAGGAGTCCGTACACGAAGGCGCCGTACCGCGCGTCACCCGTGAGTTCGGTCGCGCAAAGCAGGCCCTCCAGACCGATCGAATCGCCCCAGAACCAGACCTTCCAGGGATAGCTCATCAAGGTGTCGGCGGCCTTGGCCGCAATTGCTCGCACGTCTTCTTCATCCATTCTTTTGATCATACGGTGGACCGTGGGAGTGCAATGTCTGCAAGATTCGACGACAATCCGGCAATGCCCAGGTTGATTTGGTACAAGGGCCCACCGAAATTGCCGCGTGTGGGATCATAGCCCGGCGGCATGATGGGCATTGTTTCCGACTGTCCCGCGGAGGTGATGAAGATGTCCGTCAGTT
>DATDMO010000253.1:0-18873 GCA_036518755.1 Candidatus Acidiferrales bacterium
TGACGCCAGGCCTTCTGGCTTGGCGCCACGAAATCGGTTAAGTCTTCAAGAGTAGTTTTCCAACGGTTTCGCGCCCTTCAAGCAACCGGTGAGCCTCGGCCGCCTGCGCCAGCGGGCGCACGCTATGGATGCGCAGTTTCAGCCAGCCCTCACGGAGCCCGGCAAACACGTCCCGGGCGCGGCCCAGCAACTCGTCGCGCGTGACCATATAGTTGAAAAGCGCTCCGCCTGAAATCGTGAGCGACTTGGTCATTAGTGAGTTGGGGGCCACGGGATCGGCGGGTCCGCTGGCCATGCCGAAAACGGTGGCCCACCCGCGATTCGCCAGCGCATCGAAGTTTTTCGTGAAGGTCGTCTTACCCACGCCGTCAATGATGTAGTTGACGCCCTTGCCGCCGGTCAATTTCTTAGCCTCCTCGGCAAAATCCTGCTTCGTGTAAACGATCACGTGGTCCGCGCCGGCCTCGCGCGCTACTTTCGCTTTCTCCTCGGTCGAAACCGTGCCGATCGCAGTCGCGCCCATGTGCTTCAGCCATTGCACGAGAAGCAGTCCCATTCCTCCGGCGGCGGCATGCACCAATACTGTCGAGCCTCGCTTGATCGAATAGAATTCGTGTAACAAGTAATGCGCCGTCAGCCCCTGTAGAATGATCGCCGCCCCGTCCTCGAAGCTTACGTCATTCGGAAGCGGCGCCAAATTTGCCACCTTCACGACCTGGTATTCGGCGTACGATCCGATGCTCGACGTCGGATACGCCACGCGGTCTCCTGTCTTCACTTCGCCTACGCCTTCGCCCAGGGCCTCCACCACTCCAGCGCCCTCAATTCCCAGTGTGAACGGAAAGGGAATCGGAATCCGCGCGCTGCCGTTGCGAAAATAGATGTCGGCATAATTCACTCCCACTGCGTGGACGTGTACCAATGCCTCGCGTGGGCCCGGCTTCGGCCGCTCCAGATCTTCCAGTTCTAAAACGCTCGGATCACCATACTGCCTGACGCGTATTGCTTTCATATCGCTCCTCCTGAGGCGCGCAATTATGAGTTGGAATCAACCGAGTTATCAAGCCATGTGAATCGATCGTAGTATGGCATGGCCGTTTTGCTACACTCGACTAGAGAACGGGCCAAAACCTTTAGGGAGCCAACAAAATGAAAGTCGGAGCGCGCAATCGCATCGTTGGAAAAGTAATCGAGATCAAGAAGGGATCGCTGATGTCCATTGTGAGAGTCACGATACCCGAATCTTCTCGCATGGCTTCGGTGATGACCATCGAATCGCTAAAAGAGCTTGGCCTCAAGAAGGGAGACACCGTCGAAGTTGTTGTGAAAGCCGTGAACGTCCTTCTGATACGGAGTTAGCGACGACCGTGCCCCTCAGGGAGGCGTTCATCCGGCGTCATGCGGGCTGCAATGGACGCAGTCCGAGGATACGAAAAAAATCTTTACACCGGGGGGTGGTCTCGCGCAAGTACCTGTTGGTGTAAAGAAAAATCGTCTACGGTAACTTCACTTCGGGCGCGCCAGATAGCCCCCGCACTCGGTCACTGGCAGCCTAGGATACTTTGGAAAAGCGGGGTCGCTGGCCGAACGTTGGCAAAGAATGAATGTCGAGCCGCGCGCCGATTCAATTCGCCGGGCAAATTGGCACTTCGCGCACAACCCCGCCCGCTCCCTTTCGGAGGCTTCCTCGCCGGCATTCTGCGGTTCCATGGGGACGCGCTTGCGAGAAATGCTACAAGTTCTCGTCCGTAACCAGCAGTTGCTTCGCTCGTTCCGCCGCTTTCATCACTGCTTTGATCAGCGTGACGCGAAGCCCGCCTTCCTCGAGTTCAAGGATCCCATCGATGGTGCATCCCGCAGGGGTGGTGACCGTATCCTTCAGCAGCGCGGGATGATGCCCGGTCTCAATCACCATCTTGGCTGCACCCAACGCCGTCTGCGACGCAAGCAGCGTGGCGAGTTCGCGTGAAAGCCCGGCTTTCACTCCTCCCTCGGCCAGCGATTCCAGGATAATGTAAATGAACGCCGGCCCGCTGGCGGACAATCCCGTGATCGCGTCCATATTCTTTTCGTCCGTCACTACCGTTTTGCCGACTGCGCCGAAGAGCCTCTGCGCAGTGTCCACGTCTTTCTGCTCCGCGAATTTTCCCTTGGCAATTGCCGTAATTCCTTCGCCGACCATCGACGGTGTGTTCGGCATCGCCCGGATCACCGGGACTTTGGCCTTGAGTCGGCGCTCGATGTAGTCCGTCGGCACGGACGCTGCTATCGAAATCAGCAGCGTTTTGGCGCTCAGACGATCGCGAATCTCGTCCACCACTTGCGCCACCGCTTGCGGCTTCACGCACAGAAGCACCACGTCGGCGTTCTTTACCGCCGCGCGGTTATCAGTGCTCAACGCGACGCCCACTGCCGCGCCATTCTTGCGTTCGCGCGCGGGATGCTGCACCGTCGCGAAAATATTCTGGGCCGGCACGAGCCGCTGTTTTACGAACGCCTCGATGAGTATGCCCCCCATTTTTCCCGCGCCCAGCACAGCCAGCCGCAAACCGGTATTTGAATGTGCCATTTGACCTCTTTCGCGCCGTTAGACCCCGCGCGCAAAGTGCATGGATGATACAGGAGCAATTTGGGATACGGAAGATTATAGCGATTCAGCAGGCGACGATCATTAGATCACACGCGCGAGCGGCGGCCGCGCAGTCTTGCGCCGCCCCGCCGTTGAATGTATATTCGCGCTCGTCGGGAAAGTACGGCAGGGAATTCCATGGTGCAAGTCATCAGCCTCGAAAGCGTCCCGATGGTCGAGCGGCCGAACATACGCGAGGGGACTCTGCGCACCCGCCGCCTTCTAACAGGAGAGCCCGGCACGCCCGGCAATTTTTCGCTGCAACTTTCCTCCACGCCCACTTACTATTCGCCGCGCCATCGCCATAATTTCGATCAAGTGCGTTTTCAGCTTCAGGGTGACTTCGATTTCTCCACCGACGGCATCATGAAGCCCGGCTGCGTCGCATATTTTCCGGAAGGAACGTACTACGGGCCGCAATCGGGCCCGTTGCCGAGCGAAACTTTGGTCCTGCAGTTCGGAGGCGCAAGCGGCAGCGGGTATCTTTCCGCCGAGCAATTTGAACAGGCAACGGCCGAGCTTGCTCACCACGGAACATTTGCCAAGGGCGTTTACACCACGCTGAAGCCCGACGGCGGAAAGATCAATAAGGACGCTTACGAAGCCGTTTGGGAACGTGTAAACGGCCGCCCGCTCGTCTATCCCCGCGAGCGCTACCTCCATCCAGTTTTCATGGACCCGGCGAGCTTCGATTGGGTCCCGCTGGCGGATCAGCCAGCCGCGGACTGCAAGCATCTCGGCGAATTTTCGGAACTGCGCACCAGAATTGCGCTCTATCGCATTGCGCCGGGCGCCAACCTGCGTCTCGCGGGCCATTCGATTTACTTTGTCGTCGCGGGCTCAGGTACCGTCGCCGCTCAAGCTTTTCGGCAACACGCAACGATCCATCTGCACGAAAGCGAGCAAGCAATCGCCACAGCGGGCGAGCAAGTCGAGCTTCTGCAAATCGGTCTGCCGCGCTTCTCCTAACGGACAGGTAATGCACACCCGCTGCGGCGCCGGATCGTTCCCGCCGCGAGCTTTACGGCGTAGCCGGAATGGGGTAACCTTCCGCTCATATACCTACTTCAGGTGCATCCAACATGACGCATGCGACGAGAATTCCGCTGGTTGTGATGGCGCTGTTGTGCGCGGTGGGTGTGGCAAGCACTGCGGTTTCACAGACAACTTCTGCGGCCGCCAGTTCGTATCAATTCGATATCGACGCCGCCAAGAAATGGGTGGACACGAACCTCGACTTGCGCAGCGGCGAAAAGATCCGCTTCACGGCCACTGGAAGCGTCACCTATCCGGAGGGCCCGCAAGGAAAGCCACCGGCCCGCACGTTTGGTCCCGAGGGGTTAGCGCGTGGCTGGAGCGATCTGATTCATCAATACGCTGTATCGGACGCAGGTCACGGAGCGCTGATCGCGGAGGTGGGTTCAGGCGACGCGGCACAGCCTTTTTTGGTGGGAGCGAGCAAGGAATTCACCGCGCCGGTGGCCGGCAGATTGTCCCTCGGAATCAATCAGAGCCTGAAGGATGCGGCAAGCGCCACCGGCAGTTTTCGGGTGACAATCGAAGTGCTCGATCCGGGATTGACGACCGCGGCTGGAAGCGCGGCCGGTGGTCCGGCTGAAGCGCCAATCCCTTCAATTACCGCCGAGCTTCTGGATGAAATTCCCCGGCGCGTCAGCGATCCGCAGAATAATCCGGGCGACATGGTCAACGTGCTCATCGTGGGGACCGAAGATCAAGTAGTTCAAGCATTCACGGCCGCCGGCTGGGTGCACGTTGATTCCTCCGTGCAAGCCACGGTCGTGAGTGGGCTGATCGACTCGCTTCAGAAGAAGGATTACCTGACGATGCCGATGAGCGTTCTCTATCTGTTCAAAAGACCGCAGGACTACGGTTTCGCCCACGCCGAGCCGGTGAAGGTGGCTATGTCGCGCAATCACCTGCGTGCATGGAAGTCGCCATACCAGGTTGGAGGCCGGCCGCTTTGGTGCATCGCCGCCACCCACGACATCGGTTTCGAGCGCGACCAGAGAAACAACGGCGTCACGCATAAGATCGATCCGGCAATCGATGGCGAGCGCGAGTACGTCAATGCGACTCTCTCCGGAACCGGCTTGGTGAGTGCGCGGACGCACGTGACTCCGGCCACGCCTCTCACTGAAGCGAAGACGGCCACCGGCGGCAGTTTTCACTCCGACGGACGTATCCTCGTGCTGGTACTCAGTGACGCTGTGGCAAAAGCGAACTAGTCGCGCACGCATCGGAGATCCGGTCAAAAGAGCGGATCGCGGAACTCTTTGCCTTTTGTGCGCGGCGTACTTACAATAGTGCTTCGCTTTCGCCACTAGTGAATCGTTTTGCCTTTTGGAAATGGCTGACAGACCACCTCAGACACCTCGTGCGCTTTACCGTTTCGCGGTCCTCACTTCGTGCTGCACGGTGCTGCTGCTGATGGCCGGCGCACTGGTAACGAGCAATGACGCCGCGGACTCGGTTCCGGACTGGCCGCTGGCGTATGGCCGCATCGTCCCACCCTGGATTGGCGGAATCCGCTACGAATACACCCACCGCGTGCTGGCCGGCATCGTTTCGATTCTCACCCTGGTTCTCGCGGTGTGGCTCGCGCGGTCGGAGCGTCGGCCCCTGGCGCGGCGACTAGGTTGGGCGGCTCTCGCGCTGGTAGTTGCGCAGGCATGCCTGGGAGGCGTTCGCGTGCTGGTCGGGTACCCGGCGCTTTCGGCGACGGCGCACGCCATACTCGCGCAAGTATTTTTTATCACGGTGGTTGGGCTCTCGCTTTACTTGAGCGACTGGTGGCAAAGCGAACTTCCGGAACTGGATGATTCCGGTTCGCCGCGCCTGCGTTCCTTGGCTCCGTGGACGACTGCGGCCATTTTGGTTCAACTTGTCCTCGGCGCGGCGTTTCGCCACGGCGCTTTTGGAATCGCTCCGCACCTCGTGGGCGCTGGAGTAGTAACGGCGATGGTGGTTTGGACGGGCGCGGTCGCCAAAAGACGTTTCCGCCGCGTGCGGGATCTTCGCCGCGCGACAATCTTGTTGCACTCGTTTTTCGGCGCTCAGATTCTGCTGGGATTCGCGGCATGGTGGGCGGTTGCGGCGGCGCGAGATGCGGTGCAGCCAACATTTACCTACGTTTCGCTCACGGTGGCTCACGTCTTGGGCGGCGCGCTCACATTGGCGGCTTCCGTGATCTTGACGCTCACTTCATTCCGCCTGATTCGTCCAAACGCCGCGGTACCTGAATCAGCTGTGGCGGGCAGCCGCGCCGATAAGGCGCCTCAGCGGGCGGGGGTCTAGAAGCAATGAGCGACACTCGCGCCGATACGCTCTCCGGCTTTGAGAAGCCTTGGGCCTACGTTGTACTGACCAAGCCGGACGTCACTTTCCTCGTTGTGATCACCACGATTGCCGGATTCTACCTGGGCTCGAACGGCCCCATTGATTGGGCGCTGATGCTGCACACTTTGGCAGGCACGCTTCTCGTAGCCTGCGGCACTGCAGCGATGAACCAATACGTTGAGCGAAGGATGGACGCGGTGATGCGCCGAACTGCATCGCGGCCGCTGCCTTCCGGCCTGTTGCAGCCGAAAGAAGTGCTGCTTTTTGGATTAAGCACGATTGTGGCGGGAGCGGCATGGCTCGCACTACTTGTCAATGGACTGGCTGCCCTGGTGGCTCTCGCCACCTCTGTCCTTTATCTGGGTCTGTACACGCCGTTAAAAACGCGCACCACGCTTTCGACCGCGGTGGGCGCTATTCCCGGAGCGTTGCCGCCGCTGATCGGCTGGGCGGCCGCGCGAGGTTCGCTCTCGATGGGCGGGTGGGTGCTGTTCGCGATTTTGTTTTTCTGGCAATTTCCGCACTTCATGGCAATTGCATGGATGTACCGGGAAGACTACGCGCGCGCGGGCATTCGCATGTTGCCGGTTGTCGATCGAAAAGGTGACTCGACCTTCCGCCAGATTATTTGGACCTCTGCCGTTCTGGTTTGGGTCAGCGCGCTTCCGGCGGTCGTGGGCATGGCGGGGAAATACTACTTTTTTGGCGCGCTGATTCTCGGGATGATTTTGCTTCAAGTGGGTTTGTGGGCGAACCGCACGCGCACCAATGTGCGCGCCAAGTGGTTGATGCACGCAACCGTGGCGCACATTCCATTGCTGCTGGCCTGGCTGATCGTGGACCGGTTGATTACGCGATGAGCGATGCCATCCCGTCGCGGCAAAGTGCGCGAAGGGGACATGGCTGGATGCCCCTCAATAGCATCCGCTCCCGATGAGAACTCCTTTTCTCACGATGCTCCCGGCCGCGAACGCCGGCCTGAATGCCGCCTGCACGGTTCTCCTCCTCTGCGGTTACCTCTGTATTCGCAATGGCAAGATTCGCTGGCATCGCGCATGCATGCTTTCGGCGTTTGGATGTTCCGCGGTTTTTTTGGTGTTTTATCTCTATTTCCACGCGCACGCCGGCGTAATTCGGTTCAGTGGACAGGGCTGGATACGCCCGCTCTACTTCACCATTCTGGTCTCGCACACGATTTTGGCGGCGGCGATTGTCCCGCTCGTTCTGATTACACTGGCTCGCGCTCTGCGGGAACGGTTTGACCGCCATCGCGCGATCGCAAGATGGACATTTCCGATCTGGCTGTATGTTTCGATTACCGGCGTGGTGGTTTACTGGCTGCTCTACGTCGTCTATACGCCGATCTGGCCCGGGTAATCTATTTGTAGGAGATAACGGCCTGGCCGTTGGAAACCGAAATATTGCTGATATCGGGCGGCAGCCGAAGCTTCTCGTGATTCTCTGGCGAGGCCATCATTTTGTCCACCGCAGTCTGCAAAGTGGATTGAGGCAGTGGCAAGGACCCCAGCTTGCCGGCAACAGGGTCAAACGTAAGGTAGCCGTCCGCGGTTCCCACATGGCCATCCAGTTCGAGCGCCAAATCCTTCCCGTGGAAATCGAAGGTGACATACGCCCTTACGACGTCGCCATCCATATCGACGTTGACGTCCTTCACCGACGACCGAACTTGTTCGAGCGTAGCCGGGTCGCCGGGCGTTTCGGCGGGTGAGCTGGGTTGTTGCGGTCTGTTCCCAGGGGTAGAGGCGGGGATCGCCTCGGGTTGTACTCCCTCGAGCTGCAAATTCTGGTGCAGATAAGAGTTCAATTCCGTTCGATCCAGATCGACATCCACGGCCTGACCGGAGGCTCTCGCCTGATCGGCTTCGGCGAATTTTTGCTCCAATCGCGCAGCAGCAGTGGGATCCGGCGCCATGTTTGGCCCCGCTGGACTTTTTAGAATGAGCACTAGTGTGAGAACGAGCAAAACAAGGCTCGACCAGGTGAATATCCGGTATATGGTCCTGAATGCGGCGGGAAAGGCCATGGAACCTCCGCTGACCTCAGTTTACCCAGAGCCGCCAAGGAAAAGACCCATCGCCACGCGACAGATGTGCCAAATGTGCACTGTCCCCATGGGCAGGGAACGCCTAATTATCAGGTCGGAGGGCGCACCTCTTCTGTAGCTTGATCGTTAATAACTCCAGGAGATCTTCCCGTATTGGGATTGTTGACCTACCAGGACCCTGCCCATAACCTGTTATCGAAGGGTAGCTTACTGGCTGATCCCGTACGTAGCTGACCTGAACCACGCTGCCAATGTCATCTTTTCGGTCCAACTCGATTCTTTTCGCCCGGTTGCGAATGTTGCTCGTGGCTGCCGTGCTATTTGGTGCCGCAGCGACTCAAGCCAGCGCCCAAGTCGAAGATTCCCAAGCAATTAAGCCTGTGCCGGTGTTTACGATGGGTGCAGGATTTATTTCGAGTTTCGAAGGCGGAACGCCACACTTGGGGCCGCTAGTTTCGCCGATATTTCTGGTCCCGATCGGTCAAAATTGGCTGATCGAGTCGCGATTCACTTTCGAATCCGACCTGGCCCCGCCGCCGGGCAGGGATGATTTCAAGGGAGTCCTGGAAAAGGAAGTCGACTACCTGCAATTGGACTACATTGCCAACCGCTACGCGACATTTTCGATTGGCCGATTCTTGACGCCCTTTGGCATCTACAACGAGCGCCTTTACCCCATATGGATTCGAGACCTGCAGAGCGATCCACTGATTCTGCCCATCGGCGTCGGCCCGAGTAACGCCGGCACCGGTGTCATGGTGCGCGGCGGATTCAGCGCGACGCCAAAGATCGAAGTGAACTATGCCGGCTATTTTTCGGCGGAGAGTACGACGAACCGGTTCGAATCCGATCGAGCTATCGGCGAGCGTGCGGGAATCTTCCTGCCAGGCCCACGCCTCGAAGTCGGAGCATCCTTTGAGCACCTCCTGCAGGATAACCGGCCGAATGCCTTTGGGTTCCACTTTGCTTGGCAGCCGAGGCCCCTCCCTCTCGACGTCCGTGGGGAATACGCGCGCTCGCAGAACGGCAGCGGCTACTGGATCGAATCGGCGTACCGGCTAAGCCAGTTTCCCGCTTGGCAAGACGAGATGCGGCATTTTCAAGCTGTCGGGCGTATACAGCAGTTTTACGTCAGCTCTTCGCCGGTCGATAGCCTCCTTCCCGTGAACACCAATATGTTCGAATTCGGCTTGAACTATTACTTCCAGGATAATTTTCGCTTTGTGAGCAGCTATGGGCGGCAGTTCGCGCCCCTTGGCGGGAATGAAAACATCTGGACGCTGGGCCTCACATACCGGCTCGTGATTCCGCTGGGGAATGGAGAAGTGGAATGACCGTGAAATGGCCGACTCTCGCGGTCCTGGCGCTTGGCGTTCTGAGTGTGTGCTCGAATTCGGCATCAGCTCAGGAAGCCAGGAAGCTGGCTGCCAATGCACCGGATGCCCCGCCGGGATCTGCCGCCCACGCGAATGCTGCGCCTTCATCGGCGCCTTCCCAAGACGACGCCCGGTGGCGGCTGGAAGGTGAGAAAAGATTTGCGACCAATTGCGGGCGATGCCATCAGGCGCCCCACAAATATCCTCCGCGAGTGATGGCTACAGTGGTCCGTCACATGCGCGTGCGCGCAACAATTACAGACGGCGATATGCGGTACATCCTGCGCTACATCACTCAGTAGATTATCGAAAATGCCTCAGCTCAAATATCCGAAATTGGGCGCGACGCGACTTGGCTATGTTGTTGCGTCTGCGTTGTTGCTGGCGCTGATTCCGCGTTTCGTGTGGCCTCAGTCGCCCCAGGTGATCGAAGTCCTGGCGGATCACGATAGCCGCTTCAAGATGGTTGGGATGAAGGACCCGGTAATCACAGTGCACGCAGGCGCTCCGGTCACGCTGCGAATCACGGCCGTTAAGGCGAAAAATCGTAACCGCGACGGCTCGATCCATGGCTTCAGCTTGCTCCGTGCCAAAGACCGCTCGCCCGTCCCTGGCTGGGATCTGCTGCTCAAGCCTGGGACGCAGGAGTTCAACCTCACGGCTCCGGCGGATCCTGGTGAATACGTGGTGGTGTGTACCGTCGTCTGCAGCCCCGATCACGATGGAATGCACATGAAGTTTATCGTCTTGCCGTGACAAACGTCCGGCTCTGACGTTATCGCTGATCCAAGAAAAAGGAGAAACTGATGGCGGAGAGGTTCTCAAGCATCATAGTTCTGGCAATACTGATCGCGTCGGCCGCGATTTGCGTTAGCGCTGGTAACGACGAGCAGGTTTTCAAGGGCGAAATTGGCGATTCCCAATGCGCGTTGAACGTGCATTCCCTCAGCCGTTCCCACCGGGAAATGCTCCAAAAGAAGTCCATCGGGACGACGGCGGCGGATTGCGCGCGATATTGCGTCAAAAATCTCGGCGGAGTTTTTGTCCTCCAAGTGAAGGACAAGGTCTACAAGCTCGATAATCAGGAACTGGCCAACAAGGACGCCGGGATGAAAGTAAGAGTGATCGGTGTGCTTGATCCGAAGTCCAACGTAATCGCGGTGCATTCGATTGAGCCTTTGCGCTAATCGTTTTCGTGAGCGCGGCCGCCGCTGCCTTTGGTACCGCGGTACAGTTTAGAGTGTGAACACACCCCCGGGGCGCATTCGTTGACTGTCTCTGGGGCCGCTCTTAACCTTTCTTTGGCCTTCATTTTGCATTCGATCGCGTTGATTCTGCTGGCAGATGCTGTTGAAGGCACACGGAGAAATCATGCTCAAGCTCCATCCAAACTTGAAGATCGTGCTAATGATCGTCGCGATGGTATCCGCCAGCGTTGCTTTCCTCGCCGCCGGCGAAAAACAGGAAGTTTTCAAAGGCGAGATTTCAGACTCTCAATGCTCGTTCAACGTTCATTCGACCACGCATTCTCACGCCGAAATGCTCAAGACGCATACCATGGGAAACACGCCCGCCGATTGCGTGCGCATGTGCGTGGATAATCTCGGCGGAGTCTACGTACTCCAGGCAAAGGACAAGGTTTACAAGCTGGATAAGCAGAATCTGGCGGAAAAATATCCTGCCCAGGCGGTGAAGGTAACGGGCGTACTCAATACGAAGGACGATACCATCGCCGTACAATCAATCGTGCCTATCAAGCCCGAATAATTCCACAACGAACGGTTCTGGTCATGTGCCCGTCGCTCGCTAAGGATCGAGCGCGGAAATCAGCGCATCCGTGAATTGAGCTGTGGTTGCAGTTCCCCCGACGTCGCGAGTCAGGCACTTCCCCTCGCGGTAGATCTTATGCAAAGCGGTTTCGATGCGCCGCGCAGCCTTGGCTTCCTCGAGATAATCGAGCATCATGATGGCGCTCATCAGCAGCGCGGTGGGATTGGCCACTCCTTTGCCGGCGATATCCGGCGCGGTGCCGTGGACTGCTTCAAAAATCGCCGCGTTCGTCCCGATATTTCCGCTCGGTACCACGCCCAGGCCTCCCACCAGACCGGCCGCCAAATCGCTCATGATGTCCCCGTAGAGGTTGGTGAGCAGCAGCATGTCAAACTGATACGGGTTCAGGACGATTTGCATGCAGGCGTTATCGATGATCATCTCTCTGTACTCAATTTCCGGGTATTCGTCGGCCACCTTCCGCACGGACGTCAGGAAAAGCCCATCCGACAGTTTCATGATGTTGGCCTTGTGCATGCCGTGAATTTTCTTGCGTCCGTGCTTCCGCGCGTATTCAAACGCGAATCGCGCCACCCGCGTGGACGCTATTTCCGTGATGATCTTCAGGCTTTCGACAACTCCAGGTACTACCTCATGCTCTAGCCCCGCATACAAGTCCTCGGTGTTCTCGCGAATGATCACCAGATCGATATCGTTGAATCGGGACTTCACCCCCTCAAGATTTTTCACCGGCCGCACATTGGCGTAGAGGTCGAGAGCCTTGCGCAGGCCCACATTGATGCTGGGCGGCCCTGTGGCAATCCCCGTTTCGAGGGGGCCCTTCAGGGCCACACCACTCTTGCGAATCGATTCAATGAGTTCGGCTTGCATCCGGCCGGAGCCGCGCTGGTGGACATCCGTCGGAGCGCTAGCCTCTTTCCAGTCGATTTGAAGGCCCGCGGCAGCGAGAATGGTCTGAACGGCAGCAGAGACTTCTGGCCCGATCCCGTCTCCGGGGATCAACGTAATCGTATGTTTCATTTTTATATCGCTAGTGTAAAGGCATTTGGCTCAGGTTTATAGCCCCAGTTGTTGGGGGGCCAGCATTATTTTCGCAGACCCAAATAGAATCGCAGAACAGTCTGAGATGATCCTTGGCAGTGGGCCGGTTTCCGATTAGCCCGTAATACAACCAGAATCCTGCCAAGGCTTGGTTGCGGGTTATGAGCGCTATCGCCTGATTTCGCCAACCATAATCGTGTCTTGCTTTTTTACACTGCGGTGTTCTGCTAGTCTCTTGAGCTACCTAAGCAGGAGAACTTTCATGAATGCATTCGACCGGCGTTCATTGCTGAAGGCAATCACGGTAGTTCCCTTTGCCTACCGCGAGGCACTTAGCGTCTCCAGTCCGGAATCAGTAAGTGTTGTTGCGTCGCACACTGACCGCACCGGACGTCCGCACAAAGCCGCCCGGGCTAACAGTCACCTGGATTTCAAAGTCTTAACCCGCGAAACTAACGGCCGCGTCTTCATTATGGAAAACAGGGACATGGTACGTGGTGGACCGCCGAGACATGTGCATTACGAGCAAGAGGAGTGGTTTTTCTTCCTTGAAGGTGGCGAGGTGATCATGGAAATCGGGGAGCAAAAAATACGGTTGAAACCAGGCGACTCAGTACTTGCTCCGCGCAAGGTGCCGCATGTCTGGGCCTATATTGGGGAGCAGCCCGGACGCATGTTATTTGTATTCACGCCGGCGGCGAAGATCGAAACGTTTTTCGAGGAAACTAGTAAACCGGACGCCAAGGTGATGGACCCGCACCGATTCGAAGCCCACGGTATGAAGATAGTAGGCCCTCCATTACTGGATTGACCCGCCAACAAGTGGGCGCAGCACAAAACCGATAGTTGACGATAAACTGCCATAGCGCTCTAGACCGGTGATTCAGCGCGCCACCGGATGGTTTGTCGGTAACTGACTCATGACGCGGCCATTCGTAGGACACCAGAATCTGGTATAATGGTGATGTATTTATTGGCATGTTTCCAAGGTTCGCGATGCACCCGAATCCGGAGAGGTGAAAAAATGGTTCAGTTGACGCCCGTAGCGGTAAACAAGGTAAAGGAGATTCTCTCGCAGCAGACACCAGAGCCGACAGGTCTGCGCGTGGCCGTGGTAGGAGGCGGCTGCTCGGGGTTCAGCTACAAAATGGCCTTCGAGAACCAGATCAACGAGGCCAGCGACAACGTCTACGAGTTTGACGGCCTGAAGGTCCTCGTCGACCAAATGAGCGAGATGTATCTGGATGGCATCTCCATCGATTACATCGAAACTCTCGAAGGGGCGGGCTTCAAGTTCAACAATCCGAACGTGAAGAGCACATGCGGCTGCGGCAGTTCCTTCACCGTGTAATTGGAATTCAGGCGAATGCGCATAGCTCCCGGAGGGCATCTCTCCGGGAGTTTTTGTTTTTGCATCGGGTTCCGCGGCTTTCGCTTCAACATGCTTAACCGTCGCAGTTTCGTTGATTCGGTCGCGATTGAAAACCGGCCGCACGCCCCGTATGCTACCGCCTTCAAATGAAGATCGCTCTAGCGCAGTTCAATCCGACCGTCGGCGATTTCGAAGGGAATCGGGCGCGCATCCTCGATCTGGCGAACGAAGCGAGGTCAGGCGGCGCCGAACTTGCCATCTTTTCCGAGCTGTGTCTCTGCGGCTATCCGCCCCAGGACCTCATCGAGCGCCCCGCTTTTGCCGAGCGCAATCAAACGGAGCTGGCGCGTCTGGCGCGTGATATATCTCTGCCTTCATTGATCGGATTTGTCGGCAAAGCGCAGGACGATACCGGCAAGCCCGTCGCGAATTCCGCGGCTCTAGTCGGTTGCGGAAAAATTCTTTTCGAGCAGCGCAAAATGCTGCTCCCCACCTACGACGTTTTCGACGAGAGCCGGTATTTCCAGCCGGCCCACACGCAGTATGCCTTTCCATTCGCTGCCGAAACGCTGGGCATCACCATTTGCGAGGATAGCTGGAACGACAAGGATTTCTGGCCAGAGCGCCTCTATGACCGCGACCCCGTCTCCGAACTCGTAGGGAAGGGAAGCACGCTCATCCTGAACATCTCGTCGTCGCCTTACAGGCTCGGAATACGGGGGCTGCGTCACGACATGCTTCGTGCTATCGCCATCGAGCGGCGCGTTCCTGTCGTGTACGTCAACCAAGTGGGCGGCAACGACAGCCTCATTTTCGACGGGTCCAGTGTAGCTTTCATGCCCGATGGGCGCGTTGCGGCGCTCGCCAAATCCTTCGATGAGGATCTCGTTTTCTTCGATAGCGCCGCTGGCACGGGTGATGTCCGCGCGCCCATGGAAGACGAGCTTGAGGCTGTCTACCGCGCGCTCGTGATTGGAACCAGGGATTACGTCCGCAAATGCGGCTTTCGGAAAGTCGTCATCGGACTAAGTGGAGGCATTGATTCGGCCCTCGTCGCAGCAATCGCCGCCGACGCGCTGGGACCCGCAAATGTTACCGGCGTAGCCATGCCCGGGCCGTACTCAGCCGCATCCAGCCTGCATGACGCGCAGCGCCTGGCGGAGAACTTGGGAATCCAGTTGATCGCGATGCCCATCCTGGACACGTTCGCAAGCTATCGCAAAACCCTCGAGGCCACCTTCGCAGGCTTGAAAGAAGACGTCGCCGAAGAAAATCTTCAGGCGCGCATTCGTGGCAATCTCCTTATGGCGCTTTCCAACAAATTTGGCTCGCTGGTCCTCAGCACCGGAAATAAGTCGGAGCTGGCGGTGGGGTACTGCACACTTTATGGCGACATGGCGGGTGGCCTCGCCGTAATTTCCGACGTGCCAAAGACAATGGTTTACGATCTGGCGAATTTTGTGAACCGCAGCGCAGTGCGAATCCCGCCGGAAATCATCGGCAAAGTGCCGACTGCCGAGCTCCGCCCCAATCAGACCGATCAAGATACTCTGCTGCCCTACGAAGATCTCGATCGCATCGTGAAAGCGTATGTTGAGGATTTGCAGAGCCCCGAACAAATTGCCGAGGATTGTCTTCTGCCGCTGGACATCGTTCGCGCCGTCACCCTACAAGTGGACAAGAGTGAATTCAAGCGCAAGCAATCGCCACCCGGTCTCAAGGTAACTTCCAAAGCCTTCAGCGTTGGCCGCCGGTTCCCGCTGGCCCAGAAATTCTCCGTCTGAGCCGTCTGCTTCCGCGCATCCTACAATCCGAGTACGTTTACCAACTCCCGAACCGACTCAGCTGACTTATCGAGCGCCGTTTTTTCTTCAGGTGTCAGTTTAATCTCAATGATCTGCTCCACGCCTTTTGCACCGAGCTTAACAGGCACGCCGACGAACAGCCCCTTGATTCCATACTCGCCTTCCAGATATACCGCGCACGGAAGAATCTTCTTCTTGTCCTTTAAGATCGCTTCCACCATTTCTGCCACGGCCGCCGACGGCGCGTAGTACGCCGAGCCAGTCTTCAACAAGTTGACGATTTCCGCGCCGCCCTTTCGCGTCCGCGTAATGATGCCTTCAAGTTTTTCTTTAGCAATGAGCTCGGGCAGCGGAATCCCCGCAACTGTGGAATACCGCGCCAGCGGAACCATGTCGTCCCCGTGGCCGCCGAGCACAAACGAGTGTACGTTCTCAACCGACACGTCCAGTTCCGCTGCCACGAAAGTGCTCATGCGCGCCGAGTCAAGCACTCCGGCCATTCCCAGCACCCGATTCTTCGGGAACCCGCTCACTTTGAACGCGGCCTGCGCCATGGCATCGAGCGGATTCGTCACCACAATCAAAATCGCGTTAGGCGAGAGCTTCACCACGGCTTCAACTACCGCTTTAATTACGTCGTAATTCGCTTTAAGCAAGTCGTCCCGGCTCATTCCAGGCTTGCGCGGAAATCCCGCCGTGATCACAATGATGTCGCTATTGGCCGTCTCCTTGTAATCGCCTCCCGCCGTCGAAATGCCCGTCGCGCGAACGTCCGCTCCAAGGATCGGCGCCGATTCCGCCATATCGAGCGCTTTCCCGGCCGGCACTCCTTCGAGAATATCCGTGAGCACCACATCCGCCAACCCGGCGTCATGAATCCGCTGCGCCGTTGTCGACCCAACGAATCCTCCGCCCACAACCGTTACCTTCTTCCGCATTCGTACCTCTCCTGGTGATTTGAGGATAAATTCGGCTGCTGGGCGTGAACAACGCCCGCTTCTACCGTCCCACCGTTGCGGGGGCGTGCATATTATCGATAATTGCGCTCGCGAACTCCGCGGTTCCCACCTTGGTCGCGCCTGCCATCAGGCGTTCGAGGTCGTAGGTCACGCGTTTCTGCTGAATCGTGCGCCCGATGCCGTCCTCGATCAGCCGCGCCACTTCTTTCCAACTCATGAAATCGAACATCATGGCTCCCGAAAGCATCACCGAACTTGGATTGATCACATCTTTGTCCGCATATTTCGGCGCCGTTCCGTGCGTGGCCTCGAAACATCCATATCCATCGCCGATATTCGCGCCCGGAGCCATGCCCAGCCCGCCGATCTGCGCGGCGCAGGCGTCGGAAATGTAGTCGCCATTCAGGTTCGGCGTGGCAAACACCTGGTATTCGTCCGCGCGCGTCAGCACCTGTTGGAACACGGAATCGGCAATCCGATCGTTCACCAGAATCTTTTTCTTCCACTGGCCCCGGCCATGAGTCGCGTAAATCGCATCCAGCGTTTGCTTCACTTCCGCGCAAATCTTATTCTTGAATTCGTCGGTCGCCTGTTCCAGCCCGGGCTCGATCATCGCCGCATTTTGCTCGATGCTGAGATTCGGGTCGCGGTCCTTATTGCCCAAAATCCAGCTCTCGCGCTCCGTTACGACTTGATCTCGAAACTCCTCGGTGGCTAGTTCATAGCCCCAATCGCGGAAAGCGCCCTCGGTAAACTTCATGATGTTGCCCTTGTGGACCAGCGTCACCACGGTTCGCCCGTGTTCGATGGCGTGCCGAATCGCGCGACGCACTAACCGCTTGGTGCCGCTCGGAGAAATCGGCTTGATGCCCACTCCGGAATCTTCGCGCACCCTTTTCTTGTCGTTCTTCAGCATCTCATTGTTCAGGAAATCGATAAGCTTCTTCACCTCGGGCGTTCCGGATTTCCATTCGATTCCCGCGTAAACATCTTCGGTGTTTTCGCGGAAAATCACGACATCCATCCGCTCCGGATTTCGCACCGGCGAGGGCACTCCTTCGATATAGCGCACTGGGCGCACGCACGCATAGAGATCGAGCAGTTGACGCAGCGTCACATTGAGCGAGCGAATTCCGCCGCCCACCGGCGTGGTCAGCGGGCCTTTGATCGCAATGCGAAAATCGCGAATGGCTTCCACCGTATCCTGCGGCAGCCAGTCCTTGAACTGATTGAACGATTTCTCCCCGGCATAGACCTCCAGCCACGCAATCTTTTTCTTGCCGCCGTACACTTTTTCAACTGCCGCGTCGAAAACTCTTCGCGACGCCTTCCAAATATCGCGTCCCGTGCCGTCGCCCTCGATAAACGGAATAATCGGCTGATCAGGAATCTGAAATTCACCGCCCCTGTACTCAATAACCTTACCGTGCGCTGGAACGGGAACCCCGTTGTACGAACTCTTCATCGGTTGCCATCTCCTCTTGTTGCTAGCGACGCCACAACGGAACCAGATACCTTAGCATATTCCGCGAGGGCTGTGCTCCATGACAGCTGCGGTTCAGTGCCCAATCCACGCAAGGGATTCGAGAGCAGTTCAAACCATACGGACGCCTCAGCCCCAGTCAGCGGTTTCAATTTTCCGCTCAGGATGCTCTTCGCGGGAATATTTCGCGGCACAGCCCGGTCTATACGAGGGCAGGATAAGCGCGGCCCGAAGTGACGGAGCCGCCGACGAAAGTGAGGCATCCGGTGGGCAACATCATCAAGGAAAACTTGAACCCCGACGGCATTGACCGCCGAGGCTTTCTGAAGTGCATGGCCTGGGCGGGAACTGGCACGCTCTGCGTGATGCAGGGTGGCGTTCTGAAATCTTTCGCTTTTGGCACGATCAATAGACACGACATGGCTTTGATGGGGGCGGACTTTGCCTTCGCGCAAATCAGCGATTCGCACATCGGCTTCAACAAGCCAGCCAACCCGGACGTTACAGCGACTCTGCGAGAAGCCATTTCGAAGCTCAATGCGCTTCCCCAGGCGCCCGAATTCGTGCTTCATACCGGAGATCTCAGCCAGCTGTCAAAGGCCGACGAATTCGACACGCTCGATCAGTCTCTTAAGTCGGTGCGCACCGATCGAATCTTCTTTGTCCCTGGCGAACATGATGTGCTGAACGACAACGGCCAGCAGTATCTCGAAAGATACGGCAAAGACACCAAGGGTGACGGCTGGTACAGCTTCGATCATAAAGGTGTTCACTTCATCGGGCTCGTGAACGTGATGAATCTAAAGGCCGGCGGCCTCGGCGATCTTGGCCACGATCAGTTGGAGTGGCTCGAAGGCGATGTCAAACACTTGAAGTCCAGCACGCCAATCGTGGTCTTCGCTCACATACCGCTCTGGTCAATCTATCCGCAGTGGGGCTGGGGTACCGACGACAGCGAGCAGGCTCTTTCGTACCTGAAGAAGTTCGGATCCGTC
>DATDMO010000254.1:0-3321 GCA_036518755.1 Candidatus Acidiferrales bacterium
CCCACCGGAATCACGATTTTGTCAAACGAATACACCGGCTCCACAATTCGACCCTCAACGGGCTGCCCGGTTTTTTTCACGCGGGTTTCTTTGGTGAGCGCCACCTGCAATGGCGTGCCCTGTGGAACGGTCAAATCCACAGTCTCCACCGCGGCGGATGCATTGGCCCTGTGCGAAGGCGCCGGATCGGAGCTACCGGCGGGAGCCTGCGCATGCGCGCACGACACGGCAACACATGCGCACGTCAGAACACCACCGACTATTTTGCGTTTGATGGCCATGTCGAACTTCCCTGCGGCGGCGCGATTTCCCTCGGAGATTCGCTCAGAAATACACGAGCAGATAGATGCCCCAACCCCGGCCGCAGTTGTGCCTCGCAGTTCCTGGCGGGCGCTTCTATTGTATTACTCTTCTAGTTGAGGGGCTGCAGCGGCCGAGCCGCTCAGCACGAAATCAATTCGTCGCCCTGTTCGCTGACGAATTCACTCACCAGCAGTTCGTGTTCTTGAATGATGGGAAACCCCTCGCAGGAAGTGATCAGGTGGGCCAGTGCGCGGGGCAAGAAGAGCCCTTCGTCGCTTGCGCGCAGGGCCTCGCGCGACTGCCACAGCCCGACCATCGTGCACACCAGCTTCGGTTCGTCGCGCCGCTCCCGCATCACGAGAAAACCTCGAAAACCGCGTTCCTTCTTCGCATCGGGGACCAGCGTCCGCACCGCCTCCGTGAAGTCGTCGAGTTTCCCAGGCTGGATCGTGAAGCGCCAGAAGCGAGCGTACATCAGAACCTCCTACTTCGAATTTTCCCCTGCTTCCGAAGGTTGTGAGAATCGCGCCCGCTTCGTGCCGGGCCCACGGAAAAAGAACGGCGCCGATCATACACCCAGGCCGTCAATCCTACGGGCTGCGATCGCAGGCGTGGTCCATCACGCGCGGGGTTTCTCGGCCAGCACCAGCGGCGACGGCCCTGGCGCCGCCTGCAACCGCGCGTTCACGAAACCCGTTTCCTCAAGCCACGAACGAATCTCCGCGAACGAATACGCGTTCCCGTTCCTCGTATGCAGCAGCATGTTGATTGCAAACGTGAGCGGCACCAGCGGCCCGCTGCGGTCGTCATCCACAAGGAGTTCGCCGATTGCGATCGTCCCTCCAGGCGCGAGCGCATCGAACGTTTTCTTCAGCAGCGTTTTGTTTTCTGCCGGACCAAGCATGTGCAGGATGTTTCCCACCGTCGCGATGGAATGGCCCTTGCCGTAGTCGACCTGAAACAGATCCCCGCCGAGATCCCGGAATTGTTCCGCGACGCCGTATCGTCCCGCGATCCGCCGCGTCACCGTCAGCACGCTCGGCCAATCAACGGCCGTCACGCTCACTTGCGGCGAAGCCTGCGCCAGCGCGATGCCCCACGCGCCTGAACCCGAGGCCAGGTCGAGCACGGAAATGGGCTGCGTTGCGCGCGAGACGCCCAGCACCTCGGCCAGCTTCTGCGCCGGAGGATAGGCCAGCGGCATGATGTCCACCACAAGCTCTTCGAAAAATGGAGCCGCTTCCGGTCTTTCGCTTTCGTCGCCTGCCGGAGGCGCGCCCGTACGCGTTATCTCAGACAACTGGAGAAAGCTCTCGGCGAGCCGCGTGCTAACCTGATGGACGAAGCCGCCCATGTAGCCCGGCTTTGACTTCACCAGGAACGCGCTGCTTTCAGGCGTCAGCGAATAGCGGCCGTCCGCGGACTTCGCCAGCAAATTGATGTTCGCGAGCAGGTTCATCACCGCCGTAAGGCCGCGCACCGACGCGCCTGTCTCTTTGCTGATTTCGGCCACGGACTTCGGCCCGGAGTCCAGCACATCGAACACGCGATTCTGTATCGCGCTGTCAATCGCCAGCGGCTGCGCGAAGCTCCACGTGATTTGCATCAGCCGCTCTGGATTTACATGCGTTTGAGGTTGCGTTCCCATTGTCGTCCTTCCTTTTCTGTAGCGCTTTACATGTAGCGCCACCCCTTCAGCGTGGCATCCTGCGTTTTTGCACGTAGCGCCCGGCCTCAAGCCTCGAGAACGTGGGCTTTCCTTGCTGTCTCCAGCTTCCCAGCTTCCAGCCTCTAGAACAGGGCTATCACCTTCGCGCCTTTGCCCGCCCCATGTCAACCAGCTGTCGCGTTCAGCGCCCGCTGTGACCATCGTTGTGCTCGTGTAGCGCCACCCTTCAGCGCGGCATTCTGATCGCCGCATTCGAATCCACGCACCTTTCCCTCGACGTTTGGGCGTTGCCTTTGAAGTTGCCGTCGTAGCGGCCGCCTTGATTTCCAGGCGGGCGCCTTTGCCGTTAAGTTGTCATCCCGAACCCGGCCGTATTTTTGGCCGGTGTGAGGGATCTGCTGTTGAACTCTCCTTGACCTTGCTCGAAGACGCCGGGTGGGCCGCGCGTTCGGCGAGGTTCGGCGAGATGGCCTTTGAACTTGCGGGTGCCCCATCCTCGCCGCTTTTGCGAGGGTGGGGATTTTTCTCGCCAGCCCGACGAATGGACAGATAAACTTTCGTCGACACGTTGACTTTCTTCCGCTCGCGCTGCCTCACCCGCGCGAGCCTTCCATGCCAGGACAGTGTCAGCGTCGGCGTCAGAACCCAGAGCAGGACACTCCTGATCGCGCCCGAAGTGGCTTTTCGCGCGGGACTTTGTATGATGCTACCCATGATTTTTGCACGCTATCACGCGTCAGAAGCTCTCGCGCCCCAATGACGCCTCCCTCTCCCTCAACTCGCAAGCGCAAAATCCAGCGCCGCGCCGATCCAACCGATTACACGCCGTTCTTTACCTACCTGCGCGCTCGATCTAGGCAAAGCCAGCTTCTGCATTGCGAGGGCGTCGCGCTCACTCGCCTCGCGGACGCAGTCGGCACTCCCACATACGTCTACAGCCGCACCAGCATCGAAGCCGCGTATCGTCGCCTCGACCGCGCCTTCGGCCCGCTGCCGCACCGGCTCTGTTATGCGGTGAAAGCCAATTCGAATCTCTCGGTATTGCGTGTCCTCGCAAATCTCGGCAGCTGTTTCGATATTGTTTCGGGCGGCGAACTCGACCGTCTGCGCCGTATCGGCGTTCGAGGAACGCGCATCGTTTTCTCCGGCGTCGGCAAAACGCGTGACGAAATCCGCGAAGCCCTCCGCTATCCCGGGAGGCGTGGGGAGAAAGGCGGAATCCTCCTTTTCAACATCGAATCGGCCGCCGAACCTGACTTGCTTCTCAGCGAAGCCACGCGGCCCCCAGTCAACACGTTCGTCCCACCTCTGGCCGCTATTCGCGTGAACCCCGACGTTATGGCCGGCGG
>DATDMO010000255.1:0-3573 GCA_036518755.1 Candidatus Acidiferrales bacterium
CTCTTCGGCGAACGAATCTCGTTTTGCATTTTCATGGCTTCGACGACAAGCAGGCCCTGGCTCGCTTCGACGTTGTCTCCTGGTTTGACGAGCAGGCGCACGACTTTGCCGGGCATCGGCGCGGTGATCTGTTGGCGGCCCTCGGCCTCCGCGACGCCGTGCCGGCGGCCCCTCCAGGAACGTGGATCGAAGACCTCCGCTGTAAATTCGAATCCGCCGGTTTGCAGTTGTAGCATGGCGCCGGAAGATGGCGTCACGTAAACCTCGTAGGAGCGGCCGGAGAGCAAAACAGAAAGAGTGTTCGGCGCAGCTTCGACGACATCGCCCTCGGCGGATGAGCCCTCGAGCCTCGCCCGCCAGGCGTCCGAGTGGCGTTCGACTTCCACCGTGTGAGTCTTGCCGGAGATGCGGACTTCGTACTTCATGGCATACGGTCTAGCTGCTCCCTGCGGCCCTCCATCTTCCAGCGGGAGGGAGTCTCACTGGCAGAAGATGCAGCGAACGCTTGTGCCAAGTTTTGATTTGCTTGCCAGATGGCCGCGGCGATGGCGGCAGCTTCGCGGGCAGCATTCGCATCGGCTTCCTCTTTGAAATCCCCGCTCGCTGCGCCAGTCGCCACCGCGCGCGGGCGCCGCAACAATTCATCGAGCCATCGCGTGTGGATTTCGCCACGCAGGAACTCGGGCTCGTCGAGAATGTGCCGAAAAAGCCCTGCGTTGGTGCGAATGCCTGTGATCGTGTATTCATCAAGTGCGCGCCGCAGCCGCGCAATCGTTTCTTCCCGGCTGTTGCCCCAGGCGATAAGTTTGCTGAGCAGCGGGTCATAGTCGTTGGGCACTGTCCAGCCCTCGTACACGCCTTCGTCCATGCGGATCCCCGGGCCCGTGGGAGTGTGGCGCGAAAGAATTTTGCCTGGCGAAGGGAAAAAATTGTTTTCCGGATCTTCGGCGTAAAGGCGGACTTCCATCGCATGCCCGCGCGGCGTGATGGATTCCCACGCAAACGGCAAGCGGTGCCCCGCGGCGATGGCGATTTGGAGTTTGACGAGATCCAGGCCGGTGACCTGCTCTGTGACGGGGTGCTCGACTTGCAGGCGCGTGTTCACTTCCAAAAAATAAAATTGCAGGTTCTGGTCTACCAGAAATTCCATCGTGCCGGCGTTGATATAACCACCCGCCCGCGCCAGCCGCACGGCAGCTTCGCTCATTTTTCGGCGTAATTCCGGCGTGACTACGGGCGAGGGCGCTTCCTCGATCACTTTTTGGTGGCGCCGCTGAATGGAGCACTCGCGCTCGCCAAGCGAAACGACGCGCCCGTGAGCATCGGCGAGAATCTGGATTTCAATGTGCCGCGGGCGCTCGAGGTATTTTTCAAGGTACAGGCGCTCATCGCCAAACGCATTCATCGCTTCCGAGGCGGCGTCGCGGAACGCTGAATCAAATTCCGCGTCGCTGTAAACCAGACGCATGCCCTTCCCGCCGCCGCCCGCCACTGCCTTCAGCAGAACGGGATAACCCATCCCCTGCGCTAGCGCCTGCGCTTCGGCCTTCTCGGTGGGGTTGTTGGTGCCGGGCACGGTGGGTACTTCGACACGCCGCGCAAGCTGGCGTCCTGCGGTTTTTGAGCCTAGGGCTTCCATCGCTTCGGCAGCCGGCCCGATAAAGGTAATTCCCGCTTCGTTGCATGCTCGCGGCAGCGCGGGGTTCTCCGCCAGGAAACCGTAGCCGGGATGCACGGCGTCGCAGCCTGCCCGGCGCGCTACGTCCATGAGCTTGTCAACGCGGAGGTAGCTTTCGCGCGAAGGCGCGGGGCCGATGGCGTAAGCCTCATCCGCGAGACGCACGTGGAGCGATTTGCGGTCAACTTCACTGAAAACAGCCACCGATTGGATGCCCAGCTCGCGGCACGCGCGAAGAATGCGCACGGCGATTTCGCCGCGATTGGCAATCAGGATTTTTTTGAACATAGAAACGTGGAGCGAGGGATGAGTGTAACACGGAGAAAGACAAACTCCGCGAACCCGCAGGGCAGATGTGTTTCGGTCAGCACGTCATTTCAAGAGTTTTTGCAGATCCTTCCATCTGACGAGGATGATGTGATTTTCCTCGATGGCCTTCTTGAATTCCGCACTGGTCACAAGATCATAGTCGCGCTGGCGCCACGCCGCCCCGTAATCCGGATGGTCGAGTGTCACAGCTTGCAGTTCGGAGTCGTCATGACCGAGATGGACAATCATTTCCGTGAGTCCCGGCTTCAAATTCCTGATCGCATTTCCGTAGAACTCTTTCCATTCGTCTGCGTGAACCGTAGGATTCGCAATAACCACAGAATCCACTACAGGATCTTTCTCCGAGAGCTGAGAGAGAAATGTTGAAGGGGCACCGGGAATGCGCGGCGCCAGAAAAGGCAGATGATATTCATGAGCGACTTTCACGTAGATCGCGAAGAGGTCGGGTCGCGCAAAGAGTACGCCCATGTGGCTATCCAAATGAGTCGGATGAATTCCCGCCGCCGTGGCACGCTCGATTTGCGCGCGAATCTCGCGCTCTGCTTCTTCGGCTTTAATGTTTTGCGCGGCAGGCGCTGTTTCCGGCCACAAGTAGCCTGAGGGATCAAGAAGACTAGCCACTTTGTCTTTGGCTTCAACGGGCCCCCAGCGGTAAATTCTCCATTCGCTCGTTAGCGTGAGATGCAAACCCAGATCCGCATCGGGATGCTCCTTAACGTAAGCCGCGACTTCGTTGAGCCAGGGACACGGGACCATCAAGCTTGCCGACGTGACCGCTTTCTCGTTCAAAGCGTCAAAGCTGGCCGCGTCCACGGAATGTGCCACGGCAAGATCGTCGGCGTGAATAATGAGCAGCTTGGAGTCCGCCGGGTAACCCAGCCGCTCCGCGACCGTTTTGGTTTGCGCGCGGCCGGCTGGCATCATGGAAAAGAACAAGACCGTTGCGGCGACAGTTGTGCGCAGGTGCATATAAGGCTCCCGTCGGTGATCTAAGAAGGTCAAGGGTAACATGAAGGCCGTCGTAGGAAGATGCGCGCCGGCAGCGTTTTCCTTCGCCAGATTGCTGGCGTAGCTTTCCTCGACATTAAAATTGTTTCGCGCTCCGCCTGCGCGATGGTGTATACACAATCTCTTGTTCTGTTCGGGAGGGAACCATTTTGATGAAACGACTGGGTCGATTGTTCGCACTTCTATTGCTGGCGGCTTTGCCGGTTTTTGCGCAGGAGCCGTCGCTTGCTCTGCCGGAAAGCTTGGTCATCGATGGCGTGCCCAAGATTCCCGCGGCCCTTGCGGAGACCGCGGGGCGTTACGCATCGTTTCGCAGCGCAAGCCTGTCCGATTGGCATCCCAGCAAGCACGAAATCTTGATCGCCACGCGATTTGCGGAAACGCCGCAACTCCACCTGGTGGCAGCGCCCGGGGGAGCGCGGCAGCAACTGACTTTTTTCGCCGATTCTGTTTCAAATGGCCGTTTTCACCCCAACGGGGGCGACTACATCGTGTTCATGAAAGACGTTGGCGGCGGCGAATGGTATCAACTCTACCGCTACGACATGAAGACCGGC
>DATDMO010000256.1:0-11609 GCA_036518755.1 Candidatus Acidiferrales bacterium
GTCGCCGACAGCAGATTGTTCAGCAGCTTCATCGTTTGGCCCTGTCCCGGCTTGGTGCCCACAAAGAAGATTTTCCCAATAATCTCCAAGATCGGCTTCAGCGTGCCAAAAACATCCTCCGGACACGACACCATCACCGCCAGCGTGCCTTTTTCCGCTCCGCTAATTCCGCCGCTGACGGGCGCATCCACGGCGGCGATGCCCTTGGCAGCCAATCCCTCCGCAACCAATTTCTCAACCGTCGCTCCCGTCGTCGAAACATCGATGAAAATTTTCGCTCGGCTGCCCTCGATGACTCCGTTCGGGCCCAGCGCGATAGCTTGCACAATCGGCGGCGTTGGCACGCTGGCAAACACAATCTCCGCAGCCGACGCGACAGCAGCAGGCGAAGCAGCGCGCTTCGCCCCAATCTCAACGAGTGGCGTGACCGCCGCCTCACTCGTGTCGTAGATCGTCACTTCGTGCCCGGCTTGAATCAGTCGCCGCACCATTCGCGACCCCATTCGCCCCGTTCCTACAAATCCCAAATTCTGCTTCGCCATACTCCTCCCATGCCCTTTGACGGACAGTTCGACGTTTTCAGAACGCGTATCATGCCTCATCCAGCCGTCGTCTAGCAATTGATCGCGGGCCGCCTAAAAATTCTTTACACCAACAACCCCTTGAATCGCTTTCCCGTATTAGCTACTTTGCTCGTATGAAAATTGCTGAGCAGTTGGAACGAAATGGCGAGCCGCGCGGAAGGCTCCACCCTCCGGCATCCGTGGGCGTCACGTTCACTCGGGTCCGACCGAGGGTCCGTCCGCCTCTACTGAAAGGGCCCGTCCGGCCGTGGTCAAGGTGCACGAGGTTTGTTCGTTCTATTCGACGCATAGAGCCGAATAGAACTGCTTCTAACCTACAGAAAACAGAGGATCCAGGTACAGTCTATTCGACACAAATCCGAGAGGTCGAAACCGTCGGAATGCAGTCAGCAGTGTGGGCGAGCGAGGACGCTGATCGATGTCTGAGATGAAAAAACACAAGATGCTCATTGGCGGAAAATGGGTCGACCCGACCTCCGGCGAGTGGTTCGAGTCGGTGAACCCGTATACCGCTAAGCCCTGGGCGCTCATCCCGCGCGGAAACAAAAAAGATGTTGACCTTGCCGTGGCCGCAGCCAAGTCGGCTTTCTACAGCGACGCCTGGCGGAAGCTCACGGCAACAGCGCGCGGCGCTCTTCTCGCCCGCTTAGCCGATCTGATTGCCGCGGAAGCCGAAAAGCTTGGGCAGATCGAGACTACCGACAACGGAAAACTCATTGCTGAAATGGGTGGTCAAGTCAGATACGTCCCGCAATGGTTCCGCTACTTCGGCGGCCTCGCGGACAAGATCGAAGGCCGCGTAATTCCCATCGACAAGCCTGGCGTATTCAATTTTACGCGCGAAGAGCCAGTCGGCGTGGTTGCCGCGATTACTCCGTGGAACTCCCCTTTGCTTCTTGCGACTTGGAAACTTGCGCCCGCTCTGGCGGCAGGCAACACGGTGGTGTGGAAGCCGTCCGAATTCGCATCCGTTTCGGCGCTCACGTTCGGAGAGCTTTTCGAGCGTGCGGGTTTTCCGCCCGGAGTAGTCAATATTGTCACCGGATACGGTAACGAAGTCGGCGAGCCGCTCATCGCGCACGGCGACGTCGCGAAGGTTGCCTTCACCGGCGGCGACCGCACCGGCGAGCACGTCTATCAGTTGGCCGCTCGCGGACTCAAGCGTGTCACTCTGGAGCTGGGAGGAAAATCAGCGAACATCGTTTTCGACGATGCCGATATGGATGAAGCTCTGAAGGGCATCGTCTCCGGCATTTTCGCGGCCTCCGGACAAACCTGCATTGCCGGCTCGCGCGCCTTGATTCACCGTCCCATTCACGACAAATTCGTCGAAAGACTTTTGGCCTTGGCTAAGACTGCGCTCATGGGCAATCCGCTTGATCCGGCCACTCAGGTGGGTCCGATCACCACTCGTCCGCAATACGAAAAAGTGCTCGACTACATCCGAATTGCGAAAGAGGAAGGCGCGGTGTGCCGCCTGGGAGGTGCGCCTGCACAGCGGCCGGAATGCGGAGTCGGCTGGTTCGTCGAGCCGACAATTTTCACCGGCGTGCGGCCGGAAATGCGCATCGCCCAGGAAGAAGTATTCGGCCCGGTTCTTTCCATCATCCCATTCGACACCGAGGAAGAAGCGGTGAAGATTGCGAATGGCACAGTGTACGGTTTGGCTGCGGGAGTGTGGACCACCAGCATCCGGCGCGCTCTGCTCATGTCCGAACAACTGGAAGCGGGAACAGTTTGGGTGAACACGTACCGGGCGGTGAGCTACATGTCTCCCTTTGGCGGCTACAAGCGTTCTGGAATCGGCCGCGAAAGCGGAATCGACGCAATTCGAGAATACTTGCAGACGAAAAGCGTTTGGATCGACATTGTGGGCAACGCGCCGAATCCGTTTGTCATGCGATAGCGCAATTTAGCTCGCCGCTCGCAAGGGTCCGCGGCCGATCCACCACCACAGAGCCGTCCCCATAACCGGAACGAGGCTCAACGAAACAAATGTCGCCTCGTACCACTGGCGGTCGAACCAGCGTCCGTAAATCACCAGAAGAATCGCCACTACCGCGGACCACGCGCCGGAACCGATCCCAGCGACCATTCCGGTTTCATCGCGCGGATAGGCGCGCGCGCTGAGATGCAGCGAAGTGACGATGAAGCCCACGGCGATGAACATGGCCCAGGAAAAGAAGGCCAGAGCCGCGATCCAAGAACTGGTTTCGGTAACGAGCGAAAGCGGCAGCGCGAGGATCGTCAGCAGAATGTAAAGACTCAGCGGCCTTGGATTCTCGCGCACAAAGCGATCTCCAATCCAACCCCAGAAATAATATCCCAGCTCCCAGCACAGCGCGGGAATCCACAGAATTTTTCCAAGTTGCGCTTGCGTGAGACCCAGAACGCGATTCAAGTAAAGAGGGCTGAGGTAGAGCGTGGGACCAAGCGCAGCGCCGCCGAGTCCCATGCCCACCACCAGCAACCAGAAGCGCCGTTCGAGCAAATTGGGCCACGTAACTTTGCGCGTGCTTCGATTCACCGCGCGCACCAGCGGTGGCCGCGCCACGAACCACCAGACGGCGAGCCATCCAACACCCAAGGCGCCCGTGGCAATGAATGCTGCGCGCCATCCGAATCGCAGCGCGATCGGAGTGATGATGAGCGGAGCGAAAATCGCGCCGAGCGATGCTCCGCTGTAGGAGATTCCCATCCCGCGCGATTGACGGTCCAGCGGCAACGAATCCGCGGCGGTTCGCAAGCCGCCGGGAAAAGTGGCGCCCTCGCCAAAACCGAGAAGTCCGCGAGCCAGGGCAAAGCCAAGGAAACCGGAAACCCATGCGTGCGACGCACTCGCGAGCGTCCAAATGCCCACGGCGGCGAGCATCCCTGCGCGCAATCCGAAATAGTCGAGCAGCGAACCCCACAGCGGATTCGCGATCATGTAAAGAATGGAAAAAACGGAAATTGCGTCGGCATAAGAGGCCGCGCTCAGGCCCGTATCGCGCAGAATCATGGGAGAAATGACGGCGAGCGCTTGCCGATCGACGTAGGAGAGCCAAGAGCACGTCATCATGGCGACGACGGGAATCCACATGCGCCAACCGGAAACAAGGTGAACTGTGCCACCGGAAATCCCGTGATCCGTGATTTGTGCACCGCTGTGCATATTGATCTCTTGTTCGCCGTTGGCCAGGAGGCGGAGTGTATCACGCGGCTTCGTATCGAGCGGGAGCATGGTAATGTGGCCGGGGCCAAACCTATGGAGCGCGGAAACGTGAATACTGTGGACTTGCAAGCGTGGGTGGGAAAAACCGAAACGCGAACGGATCAGATCACCTCGATGCCGGTGGCCGCTCTCACTGCGACGCTAGACATCGACGCCCCGACACCGCGCGCCGGTGATCCAGTGCCGCCGCTATGGCACTGGATGTGGTTCCTGCCAATTCACAAGCAATCGGAACTCGGCCCCGATGGACATGCAAAGACGGGCGACTTCCTGCCGCCGGTACCGCTGCCGCTGCGCATGTGGGCGGGCGGACGTTTCGAATTTAAGCGGCCATTGCGTGTGGGGCAAACGTACACGCGCACTTCACGCATTTTGGATGTGCGGCGGAAGGACGGACGAAGCGGGCCCCTGATCTTTGTGATCGTGCGGCACGAAATCGGTGACGCCGAGGGAATCGCGCTGAGCGAGGAACAGGACATTGTTTATCGCGACAACGCAACGGCGAGCGAAGCGATAACAGCGCACGTGCAGGCCGCCCCCACGGACGCGGCGTGGGAACGAGTGATCCAACCTGATGATGTGCTGCTCTTCCGGTATTCCGCGCTGACGTTTAATGCGCATCGCATTCATTACGATCGCCGCTACGCGACAGAGGTTGGTGGCTATCCGGGACTGGTCGTCCACGGCCCGCTGATCGCTACGCTGCTGCTGGACCTGGTGCGGCGCAATCTGCCCGACGCGAAGACGGAACGATTTGCGTTTCGAGCCGTGAGCCCACTATTCGATAGCGCCCCGTTTGTCGTATGTGGCAAGCGCGGTGACGGGAAAACCATTTCGCTGTGGGCGAAAGATGCGGCCGGACATTTGGCGACGACGGCGACAGCCACCACGGCCTAGGCAGGTACCCAAGCAGTTTCCTCAGCGTGAACTGAAGCTCCGACCTCCTAAAATGCTCGCAGAAAAGGATCGTGCGGAGGTAGTCGGAGTGCGACAGCCGGGCGCGGGTTACGTCCAAGAGAGATTCCTCGATTGCGTGTCCCGGCGCTTCGCGCAAAAGCAAAGGCGCGGGACACTCCGCTCGGAATGACGTCCAATCCGGACCCGCGTCTAGTCGTAATACTGGGGAGATTTCTTCAGCTTTGAATTGTGCACGTAGTCGTGCTCGATCCACATCTGCGTTCCCGTCTTTTTGCAATATTCTTCAATCATCGCGCGGCTGGCGAGGGATTGCTCCTTATTGTATTCAAATGTAGGCACGCGATTCAGTTTGCGCTCCTCAGGGTAGTGATAAAGATCGCCGGCAAGCATCACAGGCCCGGTCTTCGCCAGTTTGAGAATCAGAACTTGATGGCCGGGCGTGTGGCCGGGCGCTGATTTGATGATGACCTTGCCGTCGCCGAATACGTCGTATTCGTCCTTCGTCAGGATAATAGTCTTGCTGTTTTTCAGTTCGCTATAGTTCGCGGCAGTCACCAGCGCGGGGGGCTTTGGGGCGAACATCGCGTCGCGCTCCACTTTGCGCACCAGCCACGTAGAGCTGGCGAACTCATTCGAGTTGGCGACGTGATCGCTGTGATAATGCGAAAGCCCAAGGTAGGTGATGTCAGATGGCGAGTAGCCGATTTCGGCGAGCTGCGATCTCAGCGTCCGAGTGACAGTGGATGGTCCCTGCGTCACCGGCTTGCGGTCATCCTTGAAGGCTGAATCCGGGATTACGCCTACGTCCCACATCAGCGTGCCTTTTGGGTGGACGATCAGGTAGCAAGGAACGGCCAGCTCGGTTTCGGCAAGCTCTTCTTTCTTGAAGCTGAATAGTCCGGGATCGAGACCTTTGATGACGCCGCAATCGAAGACGTACAGGCGGAGCGTCTTCGGCGCGCGCGCGCGGTGGTGCTGCTGTGCGACCGATGAAGCCACGGCGGCGACGGCTAGCGTTGCCAAAAGCAGAACCCCGTACCACCTGGAGGGTTGTAGTTGGGTCTCCATGGTCAACCTCGATAGGTCTGAACGTTTGGCCTGCTAGGGATCCCGGCCCGAAAAAAGGCAGTTGAAGACTGTGCCCCGAATGACACTTAGGGGGCCCGCAAAAAACTCTAGTGCGTAGCGACGGGGTCCGAATGCACCTGCGAACCCTCGAATGCCAGGACCACGTTTCCCGGCATACCCGCGGTTACGTCGAAACCGGAGGCCACGTATATCATATTTCCCGCCACAACGGGGCCATTACCGCTCATCGAGCCGCCGTGGGCCTTTACGCCGTTTACCGTGGGGAAATCCGGCAGCGTGTCGAAGTCCCAAATGATCTTTCCGTCTTTGGCGGAGTAGGCGCGGAGGTGGCCATCCATCGAGCCGGAAAATACCACGCCCGGAATCGCGGTGACGGCTGCGAGTTGTCCGGCGCTGCATCCTGATTGGCCGAGGCAGGCCGGTTTCGGAGGCATCGTTTTCCAGACGAGCTTGCCGGTGCGAATGTTGATCGCAGCCAAGCCTCCGGGTGGCGGAGGAGCGCCCCCCGAGGGGATGAGGGTGGAGATGTCGGAATTCGCGGCGTAGACGTTGGTTCCATCCGTGGCCGATCCCCACTCGATTCCTCCCAGCCCGCTGCCCTGACCCACACGAACCTGCCAGAGCTCTTTTCCACCTTGATCCGGGTCGAGCCCGTACATGACGCCGCTTTTTTGGCCTGCCAGCACGACGCGATGGCCGTTGCCCAAATCCTGCAGGATCGGGGACGATCCGAAGTCCACATCCGGGCCCGGCCGCTGCGGGCAATTGAAATGGCGCGGATCGATGCAACCAAAGTTGAAAACGTCATTGGGAGTTTTTTGTCGCACCCAAAGGCGCTTTCCGGTGGCCAGGTCGAAAGCGATAATCGCGTCCGTGCCCTCGGCCGCCGGGTCCACGTATGCATCGCCCGTTCCGACATAGAGAACGCCGCGCTTTGCATCGATGGTAGGGGCGTCCCAGATAGCCGCTCCGGCGGGACTGAATTTCGCGTGGCTGGCGCCGAGCTTCGATGGGCCGGGCTTTTCCGCGATCGCGTAAGCCTTCCAGATTTGCTTTCCGGTGAGCGCGTCGACGGCGACTACATTTCCGCGAAAGGTGCAGCAGGGATAGTTGGGGTCGCCAGCGCTCAACTCTTCGTTCGACGCCACGGGAACGTAAAGTCGGTTGCGATAGAGCTGTGGCGCTCCCGTAATTCTGGCGCCGGGATGCGGGTCAATTTTGATTTTCCAGACAAGCGTTCCTTTATCCGCGTCAACCGCATACAGATTCGCTTCACCATCCCCAAAGTAAGCGAGGTAGCGGCCTTTTTCGGACGCGGCTACGGTGATGGCCGTTCGTACGGTGGTTTCCGCTTTGTACGTCCAGACCGTGCATCCACTTGCGGCGTTCAGCGCGTACACCGTGCCGTTGCCCGATCCAAAAAATACGTGATCGGCAAACACCGTGGGCTGCCCATAAGCGGTGCTCGCGTCGGGAATTCCAAACGCCCATTTCAATTTCAAAGTCGAGATGTTGCCGGCGCTGATCGATGTGTGCGCTTGATAGCGCGAATTCACAATGTCGAGACCCCATCCGTTCCAGTTCTCGAGGCTTGCGGCGCCGGCGGGCGTGATCGGTTCTTTCGTCGCACAGAGGTTTGCCCTTGATAGAACCTCTGTACTCGCCGTATTCGAGGAAAGAAATGCCGCGACGGCGTGGCGTCCCGCCTCGGACATTCTATTGCCGTAAATGACCATCGGGCCGGATTCGAGCGCGCGCAGAATTTCCTCTTGCGATTTTTGCGCGAGTTCAGCTCGGGTGGGTGCGCGGTTGCCTGCGGCCGCCGCGCCTTCGTGGCACATGGCACAGTGAGTCTGGAAAAGCGCCGCGCCATTCGGGGTAGTTTGCGCGCGGGTGGGCATAGCTAAGATTCCCGCTGCAAGCAGCAACAGGAAGAATCGTACGGTCTGTGCCACCGTCATTCAATCTCCTTAGGCGTTTTCAGGGTTCGACGAACGAATGTTATATAGAGTTTGCGTCCGCGTCGCAATCGCGTTGTCGGCGAGTTCACTCAATCTGGCGCTTGCCGGACCGAAAACCCCATCAAAAGCAGGGAACGCTGGGCGAAGGGGACGTACAGCAAAGCGGCCGCGAAACCGATTGCCAGGCCGATACCGATCTGCCGAAACAACAGGAAAGGGGCGAGTGCCCACAATTCATCCAGAGGGAGCAAGAACGGAAAGAGCTTCTGGAATTTGACACTCAATCCCCGGTAGTTGAATGCCATCGCCGAGAATAGATACAAACGAATCGGCACTCCGATAGCGGCCGTTACGACCAGTAACGCCGTCCAGAGAGCAGGATTCCCAAATTCCGCGACGATTGTCTCGACTTTGGGCAATCGCCACAAGGAAACGACATAGAAAGCGAGATACATCCATTGAATCAGCGAAAACAGAACTCGCACGATTCCGCTGGAAACGGGAGGCAGCTCGCGCGAGTCGCTTAAGAACGACAAACGGGGAGCGTTTTGCTCCGCAGGTGGCTTAGTACTTCCGACAGGAGCTTCCGGCGCGCTGGGGACTTTCATTCCGCCAAACTGAGCGGGTTCTTCGGCGCCAGCAGTTTCCACCGGCGCTATAAAACGGTATCCGCGACGCGGAAGCGTTTGTATGAATCGAGGGTTTGCGGCCGAATCGTTAAACGCCCCGCGCAACTGATTGATCGCGGTATTCAACCCGTGGTCGAAGTCCACAAACGTGTCCGAAGACCACAGTCGCTGGCGTAGCTCCTCGCGCGTGACCAGTTCGCCCGGCCGCTCTAAGAGCAGGAGCAGAATTCGAAGAGGCTGATCGCGCAGGCGCGGCTGGGCTTTCCCTTCTCTGCGAATCTCTCCGGTGCCGCCGTCGACTTCAAAGATACCGAAACGGAAAGTTCGAGGCTTTCGGCCACTTTCACTCACGGCCAAGCTCGCACAGGCTGATTTGTGATGGTGCACCCAGCTACGGTCGTACTCGCTCCTTTCGATTTGCGGCTACGGACTCGGGATACGATCCATCATTCTAATGGAGGACACGGATCAAATTGCTGATTTTAACCTGCTTACGAATTGAGCTTCTGTTGACTTGAAATGACGCGCGCGTCATTGAATCCTCCGGGATGTTACGAACATATTGGGGCGCATGACGAGCTGCAAACGAATACCGGCGTCGATCTCTAGCGCGATTACAATCGTCGCCGCCCTGATAGCCGCCATCGGAATCGGCGTTCGGCCCACCCCAGCCGAACAATTGAAGAAAGAAACCGCAGCCGCCTTCGATCAGTACATTCGGCTTAAAGAAACTCGCGACGAACGTCGAATCTCAGGACAGCAGGCTTTCCTATGGATTGATGCTCTGCCGGAGCCAAACGCCACGGAAGCCTACGCGAAGGTGAGGCGCGGGCAAGTTCTCACCAGGCGCAATGAAGATTGCGGCGCGCCGGACTGCAGTGCCATTCCAGGCGGGCTTATCCACGACTGGGTGGGAGTGGTCTTTATTCCGGGGGTTTCGCTCGCGCAAGCGATCAGCGCGCTGCAGGATTACGACCGCGACGCCGACTATTACCGGCCGGACGTCTTGAAGTCCAAACTCCTCGATCGCTCGGGCGATGTGTTCCACGTGTTTCTGCGGCTGAAGCAAGTGCATGTGATCACCGTCGTTTTGGATACCGAATACGAGGTTCACTACCAATATTTGGACGCGGCTCATGCGGTTTCCCGTTCGTACAGCACGCGCATAGCGGAGGTTGAAAACGCCGGCGAAGCGGACGAGCATGATAGACCCACCGGCGACGACCGCGGCCTTCTTTGGCGTTTGTACTCTTACTGGCGCTTTTATCAGGCCGACGGCGGAATCTATATTCAGTGCAACGCGGTTTCCCTGACGCGCGATGTGCCCGCTGGCCTTGGCTGGCTGATCCGTCCATTCATCCAAAAGATTCCCAGCGAATCGCTCCGCTTCACGCTGGATGCCACGCGCGCGGCGGTAGTGAAGAAATTCGAGCGTGCTTCCAAAGGCGCAAGAGAGGGGCAGTGAAATGAGCGTGAACCCGCTGTCGATCGATCGGCCGCTTGAACGAAACGCGCAGGCCTTCAAGGATGCGAAGCGCATCCAGGAGAGCTTCACGTCGCGCTGGGAACGCAAGGCCCTGCTTTGGCTGGCGGCACGCATTCCGACGCGCGTCAATTCCGACCATCTGACGCTTCTCGGACTTGCGGCGATGATCCTGGCGGGTGGCAGCTACGCGTGGGCACGCTGGAACCGGGCCGGTTTGTTGCTGGCAACATTGTGTCTGGCATTGAATTGGTTTGGCGACAGCCTCGATGGGACGCTGGCGCGTGTGAGAAATCAGCAGCGCCCTCGCTACGGCTTTTACGTGGACCACATGATCGATTCTTTCGGCGCGCTGTTCCTAATGAGCGGCCTTGCCATTTCTACCTACATCGATTGGCGCGTCGCCGCGAGCATGCTGATTGCTTTTCTGCTCCTTTCGATCGAGAGCTATCTTGCGTCCTATACGCTGGGCATCTTTCGATTGTCGTTTGCGTTATTCGGGCCCACCGAGATCCGAATTCTGCTGGCGGCCGGCAATCTGGCACTATGGTTTCATCCTAATGCCAAAGTGCCAGGATATCCCTATCGCCTCTTTGATTTTTGCGGGGTGGTGGCCACATGCGGAATGTCCATCATGGCCGTGGCCGCTGCTATCTGGCACGCACGCGCGCTATACCGTCAGGAAACGCGGTGATGGCCATTTTTGGCTTTACAGGATGGCGGCGGAGTCCATATTCTGGATGGCCTATGTGGTATGTGAATAAGCTATTCAACCAGTCGCAGGTCGAATCGCTTTCGGCGAAGGGCTTCCTCGTGCGCAGTTCGGGGGGGGTGGTCCGCATCGAGAAGCACGGCTGCGGCGCGGAGCTTCGCAAGGAGCCCCAAGGCAGCTACCGCATGACGATCATTCCTTCGATCATGCTGCTGGGGCAGTTCACGCATCTTTGGGACGCGGGCTACCAGAAATTCCTGCTGACGCACGAAGGACGCAAGTATCCGATCCGCGTGGACCAACTCGCCAATTTGCGACGCTTCAATGAAGAGCTGCGCACCGCTCTCGGTGTGCCGACCTATTACAACGAAGCCATCGGGTCAACCTGCCAGTACAGCGTGTACGATCGCGTGAAGGGCCGTGTCGGAGACGTGCCAGATGAAACCGTCGGCGCGCACGAAGAAGCGGACCACTAAAGCCCCGGGCAAATCCCTGCCCGCGCGGTCGCGTTTCCTAACGCAGCTAACGTCGCTTCCTTAAGCTAATCAGACCTCGCGTCCCCGCAAGCCCGCCCGCAGTTGACAAAAGCGCAGAATACAACTATCAGTCTGACTGTCCGGCGACTGGTTACGACGAGGGACATTTGACAGCTGAAACGGCGGCTCACAGGCGGTTGGGCGGTGTCTTGTTTTTCGGCATCGTCATCTTGCTTGTTTATCTGGTCTATCTCGTGGTTTCGCCGTTCGTGGTGCCGCTCGCTTGGGCCGCAGTTCTGGTAGTGGTCTCGTATCCGGCGTACGAACGCTTGGCTGCGCGACTCGGCCCGACCACCGGAGCGGCGGTTAGCACGGCCGCCATAACACTGATTTTGATTGTTCCGTCGCTCTTCGTGATGATTGCGTTTGTCCGGCAGGGAGTGAACGCAGCACAGTCGATACAGTTCGAGGTGGCGATCGGCCATTTCGCCTGGCTAAACGACCTTTGGCTAAGAATTCAGCATCGATTCCCGGCTGCGAATG
>DATDMO010000257.1:0-4788 GCA_036518755.1 Candidatus Acidiferrales bacterium
CGTGGAGCAGCCCGAAAAGTATTCCCGTGGCTGTAATTCCGGTAGTTATTCCGAAGGTGCGCGCGATCAGAGGGTACAGATAGCCGCGGAAAATCGTCTCCTCGACGACGGGCGCCAGAAGAACAGCCATCAGCACCAGAAGCATGGCGGTGCGGCGGTCCTGAAACAACTGCTCCATCGGCAATTGAGTCTTGGTGCCGAAGATCGCAGAAGCGACTTGGACAAGTAGCGCGAGCGAAAGTCCGCTTAGGATCAGCCCCAAGTAGGCCCAGGGGCCGCGAACGCGATGGGTTTGCAGAGGGCGCCAACCAAGAGTTCGCCAGAATGGCGAATGAAAACGCACACGCGCTTGCAGGAACAAGTAACCCAGGAGAATGAAGAACAGAATTCCTTGGCTAATCACAACGAAGAGACCTTCGGCGCTGCCCGGCTTTTGAAGTCGCGATAGAGGCACACCGAAGAGCATGAATCCAATTGCGAGCAGAATGCTGAACAAGAACGTTCCGGCAACTGCGAGGACTACAAAGAGCAACAGATCGAGCCAGCCCCACGGAACGCGAATATCTTCGGGAAGAACCGCCGCCGGAGGGAGCGAAAGTTGGGGCTCGGTTGGCGAGGCCGCTTGCAGCGGCTGGTCTGTTTTCAGCAGCGCAGGCTCTGGCGGGCGCGAAGAAACGTTAGCGGATTCGATTGGCTGGTCAGGCGGCGGATTGTTTTCTTCGAGATTCATGGTTGCAGGAGACACATTGCCGATGGCTTCCGGTTCATCCTGCGCTCAGCTGCCGCGCCGCGCCGCTGACGGACGGGTCGGCGACGTTTGTGTTCGAACCGTTCAGAGCGCGGGCTAAGATTTGACCAGTGTACGATTTCTTGTGGCGCGCCACATGTTCGGGAGTACCTTGAGCGACGATGCGTCCACCCTCTTCTCCACCCTCGGGACCAAGATCGATGATCCAATCGGCTTGTTTAATTACATCGAGGTTGTGCTCGATGATGAGGACAGTGTTGCCAAGCTCGACGAGGCGGTTCAGGACGGCGAGCAGCTTGCTTACATCGTCGAAGTGCAGACCGGTGGTTGGCTCGTCGAGGATGTAGAGGGTGCGGCCGGTCTGCCGGCGGGAAAGCTCGCGCGCGAGCTTGGTCCGCTGGGCCTCACCCCCGGACAGGGTTGTGGCGGATTGGCCAAGCTGAACGTATCCGAGTCCGACGTCAACCAGAGTTTGCAACTTTTGCTGGATCGAAGGAATATTTTCGAGCACTTTCAGCGCATCCTCGATGGGCAAATCGAGTAGATCCGAAATCGAGCAGCCTTTGTAGCGCACCGACAGAGTCTCGGCATTGTAGCGCTTACCTCGGCAAACTTCGCAAGTTACGTAAACATCAGGTAGGAAATTCATTTCGATGCGCCTCTGCCCGTCTCCCTGGCACGCTTCGCAACGGCCGCCTTTAACGTTGAAGCTGAATCGGCCCGGTTTGTAACCGCGCTCGCGCGATTCGGGAAGCATCGCGTACAACTCCCTGATGGGAGCGAAGACGCCGGTATAGGTGGCTGGATTCGAGCGCGGAGTGCGGCCTATCGGCGCTTGGTCAATTTGCACTACTTTATCGATGTGCTCAGCACCCGCGAGCGCGCGATATGCTCCGGGCTTTTCCGCCGAACGGTAAAGCTTAGCGGCAAGAGCACGATAGAGAATGTCGTTCACCAGCGTAGATTTACCTGAACCCGAGACACCCGTTACAACCGACAACAGCCCGATCGGTATGGCCACGTCGATATTCTTGAGATTATGACCGTGAGCACCGAGTATCGCGAGAACTTTGCCGTTCGCGGCGCGGCGCTGAAGCGGTACGCCGATTTTCATACGTCCTGTCAGATATTGACCGGTGAGAGATGCGGAATTGGAGGCGATTTCCTCCGGTGAGCCGGAGGCTACCAGATGTCCACCCGCTTTTCCGGCGCCCGGACCAAGGTCCACAACGTAATCCGCGCGGCGAATCGTTTCTTCGTCATGCTCCACCACGAGGACGGTATTTCCCAAATCCCGGAGCGTTTCCAGAGTGGAGAGCAAGCGACTATTATCGCGCTGATGCAAACCAATAGAAGGCTCGTCGAGCACGTAGAGCACGCCCCGCAACCGCGAACCAATCTGCGTGGCCAGCCGGATGCGCTGCGCCTCTCCACCGGAAAGAGTTGCCGCCGAACGCGCGAGCGTGAGGTATCCCAGCCCTACGTTCAACAGGAAGTCGATGCGCTCCGAAATTTCGGTCAGCGGGCGCCCGGCGATCTTGCGCTGCCTCATCGTGAGACCACCGCGCATTTTGTCCACGGCCAATCGCGAATCCGATAAAGCCAACGCCGTAAAATCCGCAATCGAGAGACCGCCGACTTTTACCGCGAGGCTTTCAGGACGCAGCCGCTGCTCGTGACAAGCGGCGCACGGAGCGGGCGACATGTATTCCGTCAGCCACTCGCGATATGCATCCGATTTCGATTCCCTGAGGCTGCTTTCCAGATACCCTACCACTCCCTCGAAGTTCAAACCCTTCCCTAGAGCGCCTGAAGCATTCCCCTGAAGGATCAGATTCTGCACTTTACGAGGAAGCTTTTCGAAAGGCGCATCGAGATCAAATCCGTGAGCGACGGCAGCGATTCGCAGCGTGCGTTGTAGAGGCGTGGAACCAGAACCCGGTCCAAGGCCGCCTTCAAAAAGCGGCTTGGTCCAATCGACGATCACTTTGGCTGGATCGAATTCATATTTCGATCCCAATCCATTGCATTCCGGGCATGCACCGTAGGGTGAATTGAAACTGAACGAGCGCGGTTCGAGTTGTGGTATGGAAATGCCGCAATCCGGGCAGGCGAACCTCTCGGAGTAGACATGCTCCTGGCCGCCCACAACGGCGATTGTTACCAAGCCTCCCGTGAGCTTCAGCGCGGTTTCAATGGATTGCTCGAGGCGCTGAAGAATGCCGTTTTTCAGCAGCAACCGATCCACCACAATTTCGATGGTGTGGTTCTTCCGGCGGTCGAGCGGCACCGCCTCATCCAGACTGACCAGCTCGCCATCCACGCGGGCGCGAACGTAGCCTTCCTTCGCATACTTTTCGAGTTCCTTCTTGTATTCTCCCTTGCGTCCGCGAACCACGGGCGCGAGAACCATAATGCGATCGTCTGGCTTAAGTGCCATCACGGCTTGCACGATTTGCTCCGTGGATTGCCGTGCGATAGGCTTGGCGCATCGAGGGCAATGCGGCGTGCCGATGGCGCTGTAAACTACACGCAGGTAATCGTAAATCTCGGTGATTGTGCCCACGGTGGATCGCGGCGAGCGCGTGGTGGTTTTCTGCTCGATGGCGATGGAAGGAGAGAGCCCCTCAACTGAATCCACTTCCGGCCGCTCCATCTGATCGAGGAACTGGCGCGCGTACGCCGAAAGAGATTCCACGTACCTCCGCTGGCCCTCCGCGTAGAGCGTGTCAAAGGCGAGCGAGGATTTCCCGGAACCGGACAGTCCGGTGACGACCGTGAGGGTGTTGCGCGGAATTTCCAGGTTGATGTTCTTGAGATTGTGCTGCCTGGCACCCCGAATGACGATTTTCTTCAAACTCATATCTCGATTGGGATACAGAGACGCCTGCCGAATGCTGGATACAATGGTCCCAGCGCAATCCTTAAACATAGCAACTGGCGCATCACGAGGTCAAGACAACCGCTCTGGATTTGCCGTCAGCGGCTGAGGCTCAGAGGCACAAACTGTGGGTTTCTGACCACGCCCGGAGTCGCGTCGAAAAATTTACTGGGCGACGGGAGTTTTTACGCAAGCTGCCTAATCAACGGCGTTTTGTTTCAGCACCTTAACTTTGGTTTGGATCGTGCGATGCACCAGCCTCGTCAGAGGGAAGGAAAGCCGAGGATCCCTTTAGGGGATTGAGGGCTGGGCCGGCTTCCTTCCCTCGGCCATTTCCCTTAGTACTCCGAAGTACCCGCCAATCGGCGTTTCACCTCCGCAGCGGAATCGTGTAAATTATTACACTCAGTTTGTGGCCAAGTTGGGGCGTGGTCCAATCGGTAGGGCACCTCACTGTTAATGAGGACGGTGTTGGTTCGAGTCCAACCGCCCCAGCCAACTCGTTCTTGAGCTATCCCCTCGCAGATCTCAAGGGTTCGCGAATTACTCTCTCAAGCGCGCCGGCAGGTAAGGATGCCTTGAGCTCCTCGCTAAACGCCCCATCTACCAAGACGAAGGCCATGCGTGTGGGCCTATCAGAGCGGTTTTCCCACGCGTGGTCGGTGCCCCGCTGAACCACTATGTCGCCAGCCTTCAAGTGCACTTCGGAGTCGTCCAAAAGAAGGAATATCTCTCCCTCAAGCACGATTCCGTAGTCAACAGTCTCCGTGCGGTGAACGAAAGGCTGAGCGCCAGAGCCCTCCTTGGAGAACCCTGGCAAGAAATCCAGTATTCGAATCACCGTCCCCCGTGATTTCGGTGCTAGCTCAACCAACTCGTGGGTGGGTTCGGGCTCCGCGGCTGAGAGCGGAGCTGGGCTCGCGCTTGTGCTCCAGATTTCAAAGAACGCGACGCCACGCTCCGGAAACTTCAGCTCGATGGGTGGGAGTCCATCAGACAAAACAATCGATTTCCCGCTCTTGTCGTGGCCGGTGACGACGCGGCGCGGCGTAGCTCCCATGGCGATTTCCTTTCGAATAAAAACCGAACCCCAGACAACGCCCTGTGAGGGCCCAGCCTATCACTGATTCTTTAATCCTTAATAACCGGGAAGCCTGCC
>DATDMO010000258.1:0-3423 GCA_036518755.1 Candidatus Acidiferrales bacterium
AGAGTTCGAGCGCGTTCTGGAAATGGTTCGCGGCGTCGCTGCGCTGCGCATGGAAGTCTGTTGCACGCTAGGCATGCTCACCGAATCGCAAGCGCTGCGCCTGAAGGAAGCGGGACTGACCGCCTACAACCACAATCTCGATACCTCGCCGGAATTCTACGGAGAAATTATCAGCACCAGAATCTACGACGACCGCTTGCGAACCATCGCTCACGTGCGCAAGGCCGGCATCACCGTTTGCTGCGGAGGAATCCTCGGCATGGGAGAAACGGATGAGGATCGCATCGGCCTGCTGCATCAGCTCGCTTGCCTTGAGCCGCATCCCGAGAGCGTGCCCATCAACATGCTGGTGCCCAGCGCGGGAACGCCTCTCGGAAAGGCGCCGGAACTCGATCCTTTGATTATGGTGCGAACCATTGCTACGGCGCGCATTCTGATGCCGGCTTCGAGAGTGCGTCTTGCAGCGGGGCGCAGGCGAATGTCGGCCGAGAGCGTGGCATTATGTTTCCTCGCCGGCGCGAATTCGATCTTCACGGGAGAGAAACTGCTTACCGCTCCAAATCCCGCCGCGGACGACGACCAAAAGCTGCTTGAAAACCTGGGCATGAGGGCCATGCAAAGTGCGTGATCGCGATCAGCGCGCGATTGAACAGCGCATGAGTCGGGAACTGGACTCGCTGCGCGAGCAATCTCAATTTCGCACGCTCGGCATTCCCAGCGGCGTCGATCTTTCCTCGAACGATTATCTGGGCTTAGCTGCTGATGCGCGCCTGAAAAACGCCGTAGCCGAAGCCGTGGCGCGTGCAACAAAAGTCGGGGCTGCCGGTTCGCGGCTGCTCTCCGGAAATTCGCGCGAGTGGGAAGATTTAGAGCGCGAGTTCGCGGAATTTGCAGGCGCTGAGGCCGCCCTGTATTTTGGCTCCGGGTACGCAGCAAATCTCGGCCTGCTGACATCCGTGCTGAAACCCGGCGACACCGTTTTCTCGGATGCGCTGAATCATGCCAGCTTGATCGACGGCATCCGGCTCTCGGGCGCGAAGAAAATAATTTACCCGCACGCTGACTTGCAATTTCTCGAAAACGCGCTGCACGAGCACGCGAATGCGTCCGGATCGAAATTGATCGTCACCGAAAGCGTTTTCAGCATGGAAGGAGACGTCGCGCGGATCGACCAACTTCTATCATCGGCGGCAAAATATCGAGCCGAAATCGTGCTGGACGAAGCGCACGCCACCGGAGTCTGCGGTCCGCAGGGGCGCGGAATCGCAGCAGCGAGCGGCCGCGAACGCGACGTTCTGGCCATCATTCAAACTTGTGGAAAAGCCCTAGCGAGTTGCGGAGCGTTTGTGTGCGGCAGCGCCACGCTGAAGGAATATCTCGTCAATCGCGCGAGGACGTTTATTTTTGGCACCGCGGCGCCGCCCTACATCGCCGGGCAGATCGGCGCTGCAGTCGCAATTGCTCGGACCGCCGATGCGGAACGCGATCACCTGGCGCGAATTGCCTCTCTGCTTCGCGAAGAGCTTGCCGCCCGCGGATTTGACTGCGGCGCGAGCGCGACCCATATCGTTCCCGTCATGCTCGGCACCAATGAGATGGCTCTGCACATCGCCAGCGAACTGCAGCAAGCCGGATTCGGCGTAAAGGCCATTCGCCCGCCCACCGTTCCCGAAGGCACGGCGCGCATTCGCCTTTCGCTCACCAGCCGGATCACCACCGACGAAATTCGTCGCCTGGTTGAGGCGATGGATGCGGCACGAAAATCCGCCGAGCAACCTTCGTCCGTCAGTGCGGTGCATGCCTGAAAGTTTTTTCATCACGGGAACCGATACCGGAGTAGGGAAGACGGTCGTCTCCGCGCTTCTCTGCGTCGGCCTGGATGCTACCTATTGGAAGCCGGTCCAGACCGGCACACGCGAAGGCACGGACACCGAAACCGTGATGCGGCTGGCGAAGTTGCCGCGCGCAAGAACGTTGCCCGAAAGTTATCGCTTCAAGCCTCCGGTTTCGCCTCACCTCGCCGCAAAATGGGCGGGCGTGCGAATCGAGCTGCGAAAAATCAAATTGCCCGCGCCGGTGCAGGGCAGCCTGATCGCCGAAGGCGCGGGGGGAGTGCTCGTTCCGTTGAATCGCACTCAGTTGATGACCGATCTGATGCGGCATCTGAACCTGCCTGTGCTGCTCGTGGCACGCACCTCTCTTGGCACCATCAATCACACCTTGCTTTCGCTTGCCGCACTGCGTGCCTCTCGCCTCGATGTTCGCGGTGCAATCATGGTTGGGAAACCGAATCGAGACAACAAGGCTGCCATCGAGCGTTACGGGCAAATTCCAGTGGCTGGCATAGTGCCGTTGCTGAGAAGAATTGATCGCGCGGCGCTAAAGACAGTATTTCACAAAAATTTCGATCGCAGGATGTTTCGCGCATGAACGCGGATCTGCGAGTCTGGCATCCTTTCACGCAGGAAGCTCTCGATCCTCCGCCGCTCCGCATCGTCAAAGCGGAAGGCGTTTATCTGTACACTGCCGATGGCCGTCGCTTGATCGATGGAATTTCATCCTGGTGGGTGAATATCCACGGACACGGACATCCCGCGATTGTTTCCGCGATTGCGGAGCAGGCGGCGAAGGTGGATCACGTCCTGCTCGCTGGCTTTACACACGATGCCGTTGAGAATTTTCGCTGTGGTCTCAGGAAAATTCTGCCGGGCAACCTCGAATACATTTTTTTCTCCGATGATGGTTCGACGGCCGTCGAAGTCGCGCTCAAAATGGCGGTGCAATATTGGCAAAACACGGGCCAGCCAAATAAACGGTCGATTGTGGCGCTCGAGCATGCGTATCACGGCGACACCGTAGGAGCAATGTCCGTGGGCGCCGATTCAGGTTTCAACGAGCCGTTTCGCAGCCTGCTTTTTCCCATTCACCGCGCGCACTCTGCATATTGTCACCGCTGCCCGGTAGGGAAGAAGCGCGCCACGTGCAAGATCGATTGCGTGGAGCATCTGGAAAAGTTGTTGGCAGAGAAGCACGGCGAGATTGCCGCGGTGATCGTGGAGCCGCTTCTGCAAGGGGCGGGCGGGATGATCGTGCATCCCGCCGAATTCTTGCGGCGTGTGAGCAAATCGTGCCAAGAATACGACGTTTTGCTGATTGCAGACGAGGTTCTCACCGGTTTCGGGCGCTGCGGCAAAATGTTTGCGTGCGAACTAGCGGAGATCGTCCCCGATGTGATGTGTTTGTCCAAAGGGCTGACGGGCGGCGTTCTTCCCATGGGCGCCACGGTCTGCACGGCCCGCGTTCACGATGCATTTGTAAGTTCAAATCGTAGCCGGACCTTTTATCATGGGCACTCGTACACGGGGAACCCCATCGCAGCGGCGGCGGGCATAGCGAGTCTGGAAATTTTCGAGCGCGAGCCGG
>DATDMO010000259.1:0-3938 GCA_036518755.1 Candidatus Acidiferrales bacterium
GTCGTGCGGCCGGCCGTCGGTGGGGATGATTCGATAAGGATCACCGGAAATATCTTCGTAGAGAAAAATAACCTCGTTCGGCAGCTGAACGATCTTTCGCGGCGAGCTGATGCGCGGAACCCCAGGCTTCCCGCAAAAGAAAACCTTGTCTAGCTTGGCTTCATTGTCGAACAAATATTTCACTTTGGCTTGATATTCAGGTTTGTAAGAGGGCGTTGGAGTGGAAGGCAGCGCGCCCGGCACCGCCATTCTTGCCGGATGCCGTCCGCTCAAATCTACCTTCTCGATTTGAACCGCGCCGTTGGCACTTTGTTTTTGAAGCGCGCCGCCCGGAAGGTCGATCGAGTAGGCCCAGATTCCGCTGAGATCGGGATGTCCATCCGGCATTCGCTTCACGTGGGTGGACGTTGCACTCGCAGCTGCCTGGCTTTTATCCGCGCTTTGCCGCGCGGCGGCCGAAGTAGCGAGCAGGATCACCGCCGCAAATATCGGAACGATTGAATTTCTCATTTTGCTTGCGCCTCCTTTCGCCGAAAATCGGCGAGTCGGGGAACGATCAATCATCAACGCGGGGCTGTAGCGGGCGCGGCGCCAGGTTGCGGTGGACGCCCAGACACCATTGCTAACGAGCTGCCATCCGCGAAAGTAATCTTCAAAAGGAAACCGTACAGCGAGCCATCCTTGGCGCGATTCCCCTCCACCGTCACCGTTTGGCCCACGGCTTTCACGAAGTCACTGCGGTTCACGCCCACGCGCCGAAGCCACGAAGGCGGCGCGCTCTCAAACTTCCAATTCTCCACCGTCCCGTCGCTCTTTTTCGCGTCAATGTACACGGCGATGTGAGGATTGACCCATTCCACTTGCGTGAGCGTTCCCGTCAAAACGAATTTCTGGCTCATATCGAATATGGAAGAAGGCGAATGATGCGCCCACGCGGATCCCGCCGCAAACAGCATCGCCAACAGAGCCAACACGGAAGTTTTGGATCGCAAGGCGTGTCCCCTTTCACAATTTAGCGGGAGTGTATCACAGAGCGCTCCGAGTCGCCGCTATACCAACTTGTCACTCATCTTCGGGCAGCCCGAGGGCGCGGAAATCCTCTTCCGAATGGATCCAGCCTTCCTTGCCGTCGATGCGTACCTTGATCCACAAATCAGCACCGCTATCGACACCCAAGCTTGCTGCATCGTCCATCGGACCTCTTTTGTTGGCAGGACCCGCCGAATCGCCCTCAACCCACTTCGTCGCAACCAGAGCGGTCTCCAATTCCACCTTTGAATCTTTCTTCACCACAGCGTTCTGCGGCGCGCCCGACTTTTCGGCCGGACTAGGCCACAGTCGCACGAATGTGATGTCACTCACGTACAGTTGAGGTTCCGGCACCACTTTGTATTGGCATCCGGCGCTCAACTCCCCCGCGGACATCGCGCAGTCCTGTGCCGGAGTTAGCCACCCTTTGTTCCAATCCACGCGAATCGGGAAAACGATCCGGCAATGGCCGGCCCAGATTTTGAAATCCACCTCATCAGCCTGAGCCCCCAAGGACCGCGCGGCTGTGTACGCATTGCCGTCGATATATTGGTCCAAGAGCCCTCCTTGAACCTCAAGCGGCGGGCCGAAAGGCGCGAGTTTCCCGCCAAGCACGCCAAAAATCTGGAACCAGCCAGTGGGTTCTTCCTCGGGCGCGGAAGGCTCGAAGTAGTTGTTGTAGCCGACCAGCAGCCCCGCCCCGCTCGTGCCCATTAGCGGAAGCGCGGAGACCGACCATGACTCAAACGAATCCTCCGTTCCCTTCACGTATGGAAACGTTCTTTGGTATTGCACTGCGCCTGCCGCGTTGCGAATTTCCATTGCCACCACGGTATCGCCGCCTTCACCCGCGGATTCCGCTTGGACCTTCATCGTCCGCAGCTCCACCGAATAGTTTTGGCCGGCGATGGGAAATGGGCCGAGTGTTTTCTCCGATTCGTTTGCTGGAGAGGGCGCGCCGGCGGCGGGCGTTTGCGATTTCGCTGACGGCGCAACAGAAGGCGCTGCAGCAGAGGCCTTCGCTTGCGAATGAGCGCGGGTGTAAACCACTCGTCCTCCCAACAAGCTCGCCCCGACGACTAGCAGGCCCGCCACCGCAAAATAGAAATTTCTCATTGCGCTGGGCTCGCACGGGGCAAACCGACTGCCGCGAAATCTTCGTCGCCGTGAATCCATCCGGTGTGATTGTCGATCCGTACATGCAGCCATAGATCGGAGAAAACCGGCTGCGCCAACTCGCCGCTTTGATTCCATTTGGTGATCGCCGAGGAGCCGAGGATCTCCACCTTGGAATTCTGTTGCACCACTACGTGCTCCGGCTCGCCCATCTTTTCGTTGGCTTCGCTGAAGACGCGCACGAAGGAAAACTCTTCCGTGGGTGGCTTCCTTTCTCCCTCGACGCGCATGTCGCAGCCCACCTCGCGATTGCCTCCGCCCATCATCTCGAAGCAACGTTGCCCCTGCGCTAGCCCGCCACGGTTCCAATCTACGCGCAGCGGGACAAAAACGTAGAACGCTCCCGTCCAAACTCGAACCTCGATGGTATCCGGCTGACTGATCACCGAAACGGTGCCGTTGGCCGCCCTCATCATCACGCCCATGAACGGTCCGCCGGTCGCGCCCTCGCCGATGGGCGTGGGTTTACCAAGCGGCCCGAGCCTTCCGTTGACCAGGCCAAACATTTGCCAAAACTCCGCTACACCGAGCGTCCCACTTTGTGGGGCCAGCTGCTCGTGATAGTGGATCACCAAACCCGCGCCTGTTTTTCCCGAGATAATATCTGCGGAGGCCGAAAGGCTTCGCTGAAAGCGGCCCTGTTCGATGGCATAAGGAAAAGTTTCCTGGTAAGCCACGGTTCCACCCGCATCGCGGATCTCGATTCCCGCCAAAGTCTGCGCAAATGTTGACTCGCCCACGCCGGTAAGATGTTTCTCGTGCAGAACCACGGTGTAGCTCTGCCCGGCGATGGCAAAAGGGCCGGCGTGCTGCTCGGAGTCTTCAACCCGTACACCGATTGCCGCCCCAGGCTCCTGCGTGGAGGCTTGCGCGGAACGCACTGGAGCGGCCATGCACACCAATGCCGCCAACGCGCAAATGCGTAGCTCGGGCCTCGCCAAAATGCGAAAGACTGTCACGGTTTCTTTCCCACCGGCTTTCTATAAACCCTGCATATGAGTTTATACGCGCGCGCCCCTGGCGTTTGCCTATTGTTGACGGATGACGCCGTACCTGAAACAGACCGGCCGAGTGACGAGCCGGCACGCGTCGCAGCGTTCGGGGAAATTGTAGTTTCGCGGCAGAATTGAGCGTAATATACACGTCACGAGTCGGGCGACATCCCGGTGCTGAGCGCGGTAACATGAGACCGTTCGCTCTTCAGCTGGACCCACTGTCCTGATTGACTGACGCGGACCCGAAATGGCAGAGCCCCAAGCCCAACGCGCCGTTTCCTTTCAAACGTCGGAGCGCCTGACCGGCACCATTGTCGGCCGGTTTGCCATCCAGTCGGCTCTGGGCAAGGGCGGCATGGGCGAAGTTTATCTAGCCGAAGACACCAAGCTTCGCCGACCCGTTGCTCTGAAGCGCATGGCGCCGCGGTTGCAAATCGACGAAGGAAATCGGCGGCGGTTCCTGCACGAAGCGCGTTTTGCCTCTAGGCTCAGCAACCCCCACATCGCCGGTATTTACGACGTAATCGAGGAAGCCACCGAAACGTTCCTCGTGATGGAATACGTCGACGGGGAAACGCTCCGCGAGCGGCTCCGCAGACCGGTAACAATGGACGAATTTCTGCCGCTTGCGCTCCAATGCACGGAGGCGCTCGCCGCCGCGCACGAACTCGGCATCCTCCACCTCGACCTCAAGCCCGAAAACATCATGCTCACGCGCACTGGCGAAGTGAAAATCCT
>DATDMO010000260.1:0-6351 GCA_036518755.1 Candidatus Acidiferrales bacterium
GTTGAAGCGGCCAAGCAGAAGAATTACGAACTTGCCGAAAGCGCTCTGCTGCAATCGACGCGACTTCAACAACCGGACGCTTACCGGGCATGGTATGAACTCGCGAGCGTGTATGGCGCCCAGCGGCATGCGGAAGCTCAGGCCCTCGCTTTGGAGCAGGCAGTCCAATTGAAACCGAATTACGCGGAAGCCTGGCGTGAGCTGGCGCGAACCTACACGATGCAGAAGGACTTCGACAAGGCAATTGCTGCCGCCAAACAGTCCACTGAGCTTGACGCCCGCGACAAAGAAAATTGGCAGCTCTTGGGATTCATATATTTCGACAGCAACTCCTATGCAAAGGCAATCGAGGCAGATGAACAGGGCCTGCGAATTGCCCCCAACGATGAAACCCTGCTGGCCGATCTTGGCATGGCCTATGGGAGACAGGGCGATCACGAGCAGGTCATGCGGATCTACACCCAGCTCAAAGAAAAAGACCCTCTTGCAGCCAAAGTGCTCTTTGATGAGTACATCGCACCACGACCGGTAGCGTCGCGCTCAAGGTAGCTCAAGCGCTAACGCGACCGGACCGCATTTCATGTTACATCGAAGAGAGATTCCTCGGCTGCGTGTCCCGACGCTTCGCGCGAAAGCAAAAAACATGGACACTCCACTCGGAATGACGACGCTCGGCGGAGCGGTGACAATCGAACGCGTGGAGTCCTGCTCCGCCGTGTTGAAGCAGGCCGCGAGTTGGAGCCACTTGGGGCTAGTTGGCGCGGCCCCAGAGTTTTTTTGAGGCGATGCGAGCGCCTTCGGCCAGCGACCGGAACTTCATCCAGGAAAACGCGGGGAAGACAGGCCCAAATCCGGCGAAAGTGCCGAAACCACAGTCCGAGCCGGCCATAATGCGCTCGCGTCCCACGACGTTGGCGTAGCGAAGAAGGCGCTGCGCGACAACCTCCGGATGTTCCACGTAGTTCGTGCTGGAAGCAATCACGCCGGGAATCAAAATTTTATCATCGGGGAGCTTGATCGTTGTCCAGGCTTCCCATTCGTGCTCGTGGCGCGGGTTCGCGCCTTCAATCAGCAGCGCCTTCGGCTTCACCTTGATGGCAATGGGAAAGATTTTCATGCAGTCCATATCGTGGATGTGCGTGCCTTCGTAATTGCCCCAGCAGACATGAAGCCTGACGCGATCGGCGGGAACATTCGCGAGAGCGTGATTGAGGGCTTCGACTTGCAGCTCCGCATAGCGCAGGAATTCTTCGTCAGTAAGATTCTTGAAACGAGTGTGGCGGCCCATGGCGAGGTCGGGGCAATCGAGCTGGAGGAGCAAACCGGATTTCACGATCATCTCGTATTCTTCGCGCATGGCATCCGCCAGCGCCGCGAGATACGTTTCGTGGGAGGGATAATATTCGTTGGGCTGAAAAACAGCGATTGTGCCCGGAGAGACCGAGTTCATGAACCCTTCCGTCACGTTGGTTTTGGACAAGGCCTCCTTCATATGGGCGATATCCTGCTCGACGGGCTTCAAATTCTTCACTTTGATCGGGCCCTTGCAAACCGGGCGCTTGTAAGTGGCGGAGTGGCCGGTTTTCACCAAGCGGTCGCGGTATTCGGGGAAGTCGTCGAGATCCTGCGGAGTGGGGCGAGGGGAATCGCCTTCAAAACCGGTTAGACGGTGGCGGATGTAAGTAGCGTAGCTGATTTTGCTGGTCTCGCCGTCACTGACGATATCGATTCCGCACTCGGCCTGGCGTTTCACGAGGTCCGCGGCGGAGCGCCGCATGGTCTCGTTGAATTGAGCTTCGTCAATTTCTTCGCCGCGATCCTGCGCGAAGAGCAGGTCAACGACTTCCTGCGGGCGCGGAAGGCTGCCGACGTGAGTCGTAAGAATGCGATCAGTGCTGAGTTTCATCTGGGTCCTTGTTATGCAAACGTATTTAGCGCGGCAGAGAAAATACCCCGCGAAGGGATCGAGTTGCAACCACAAAGCAGTTGAAGGTCGAGGAGTGCATGACGGCAATTTCGCGGTTACTCGTCTATTGAATAAATCGAGTGATCGGATTGCGGCGTCGTGCGCTGGAGCACTTTTTTTGCGCGCATCGCAGTAAAGTCTTTGTGTTCAAGGCGCCGTCGGGCCGGTACTAAAGCTTCGACCCGAGTGCGCCGCGGACTAGACACGGGTTAGCGTAACGTCAATGAAAAATTAGATGGAGGAGGGTTACACACAACGCCTAGCCCGGGAGAAGCGCGATGGAGAAGAAAATGAAGGTTCTGTTTCTCTCTACTGGCAATTCAACGCGCGGGCAGATGGCGGAAGGATTTGCGCGGCAGTTGGCGGGCGACCGGCTGGTTGCCGTGAACGCGGGAATCGAATCCTCCGATTCTAATCCGCTGGTGACGGAAGTGATGGAAGAAGTGGGAGTCGACATTTCCGGCCAGCGGCCCAAGAACGTTGCGCAATCGCTGAAGGAACATTTTGGATATGTGGTGACGCTCTACGACGCAGCTCGGGAGCGCTCTCCAGTGTTTCCGTTCACGACGAATCTGATTCAATGGAGTGTGAAGGATCCCGCGCCAACGGATGCCCCTGCGGAAGAAAAGAAGGAGCAACTTCGCCGAGTGCGCGATGACATTAGGGGCAAAGTGGAAGGATTGGTGCATAAGATCGCGCAGAGAGACCGAACCGCAGCCTGAATTCAGTAGGCGCACGAACCAACCAAGAGGAAAAACGTGAGTCAAGGAATCGCCGGAACAACGGATGATGTATACTCGCGCGCCATGGAAGCTCCAAATGTTGATTTCAATTTGAGCCGGCTGGAGCGAGTCATGTCCGGGCCGGGCAAAGTGGCAGCGTTGGGCGAGGAACTAGATCGTCGCGGGCTAAGGCGCGCTGTCGTAGTGACGGGAAAAAGTCTGGGCGCGTCCTCGTTGTTGGTGAGGGTTACGAGCGCGGCAGGCGCGCGGTGCGCGGCCGTGTTCAAAGGCGCCAAACAGCACGTGCCTCGAAGCGTGGTGGATGAGTTACAGAAAGAGATAGAGCGCGTCGAGGCGGATTGCCTGATCAGTTTTGGTGGCGGCAGCCCCATCGATGCGTGCAAGGTTGCCAGCCACGCTTTTCTCAGCAAGCGCGAAATCATTCAGATCGCAATTCCGACCACACTCTCGGCCGGCGAATATACCCATGCCGGAGGAGTTACAGACGAGAAGACATTGGTAAAGTCCGGCGTTTCCGATCCGCGGCTTCAACCGCGCACGGTGATTAACGATCCCGAGTTGACGCTCGATACGCCGGACTGGTTGTGGATCGCGACGGGAATGCGCGCGCTCGATCATGCAATCGAAACGATCTACGCGATCCGGCATCATCCGCTGAGCGATGCTCTGGGCACGAAAGCGATCGCGCTGCTCGTGGAGCATTTGCCCCTTTCGATCAAAACCAGCGGCACCGAGCGCATTGCGCATCGCGGCTATTGCCAATTTGCGGCGTGGTTTTCGATTTTCGGCTCGATGAACACGCGCTTTGGGATTTCGCATCTGCTCGGGCATCAAATTGGTCCGCGATGGAACGTGGCGCATGGCGTTACTTCATGCCTCACGTTGCCGCACGCGATGCGATTCATGGCGGGAATCGCGCCGGAAAGGTTTGGGCCGATTGCCGAGGGGCTTCATGTGCCATTCGATCAGCGTAACCCGCGGGTAGGGGCGCTGGCTTGCGCGGAACGGACAGCGCAATTCATCGCACAATTCGACGTCCCGCATACGCTGAAGGACGCCGGCGTGCCGCGCGCGGAGATTAGCCAGATCGTCGGCACCGTGAAACACGAGCTGGATAAGTCAGGCGTGGTGGATCGCTCGTTGACGCCCGCCGAAATTATGGGACTGCTGGAGGCGGCATATTAGCTCCTCGTCGCGATCGACCTCGCAAGAGACTTCGTAAATCAACGAACCACCGCTGAAACACAGAGAACCGCCCGGAACATAGGCTGGCCGAGAGGCGCGGCGTATAATCGCGCGAACTATGCCCGACGATTTGGCGCGGGGCACCCGCGAGAAGAGACTTGCGGCGCTGGGCTCGGTCGGATCAGCAGTAGTGCTGGTGTCGCTGAAGGTGTTTTTGGCGGCGCTGACGGGCAGCTTGGGCATTTTGTCCGAGGCGCTGCATTCGATCCTCGATTTGGTGGCGGCGGTGATCACCTATCTTTCGGTGCGGGTGGCGGACAAACCCGCGGATGCGGAACACCTCTACGGACACGGAAAAGTGGAGAGCTTTTCGGCGTTCGTTGAAACCGGCTTGCTGCTGCTGACGGCCGTCTACATCATCTGGGAAGCATTTCAGCGACTGCTTTTCCGGCAGGCGCACATTCGGCCGAGCCTGGCCGCGATTGTGATTCTGGTGCTCACGATGGGAATCGATTTCGTGCGCTCGCGCGCGCTCGGCCGCGTGGCGAAAAAATATCCGAGCGAGGCGCTGGAGGCGGACGCGCTGCACTTTTCGACGGACGTGTGGAGCACGTTCGTCGTGATACTGGGGATTTCCGGCGCGTGGCTGGGGATGCGGCTCGGTATCAAGTGGCTGGGCATGCTGGACTCCGTGGCGGCGCTGGGCGTGGCGGGAGTGATCATCTGGATTGGTTCGCGGTTGGGAAGGCGCACAATCGAAGCGCTGCTGGACGTGGCGCCGGAAGGCTTGCGCGAGCGCATTTCAAACGCCGTGGACAGAATCGAGGGCGTGCTGCGGACCGAGCGGGTTCGCGTGCGGCGCGCAGGCCAACGCTACTTTGTAGATGTGACGATCAGCGTGCCGCGTACGGCAAGCCTGGAGCAGGCGCACGCTGCGAGCGACGCGGTGGAGCGAAGCATTGAGACAATCGTCCCCGCGGACGTGGTGGTTCACATGGAGCCACGGGCGCGCAGCGATGAACCGATCTTCGAAACGATTCGCGCCATCGCGCAGCGCCGAGGGCTCGCCGTGCACGAGCTTTCGGCGCATCAATATGACGGCAGCTTGTTCATCGAGATGCATCTGGAAGTGGACGAGGATTCAAGTCTTCGCGAGGCGCACCGCTGCGCCAGCGAGCTGGAAGAAGAAATCCGGGGCGTCACGTCCCCGGGAACACGCGTGAACATTCATATCGAACCACTGGGGGCGCGCATCGCCGGCGCGCAGGAAATGAAGGAGCTTTCGGATTCCGTGCAGCAGTTTCTCAATTCGCTGCCCGACGAGTATCACGAATTGGTGGATTGCCACGAAGTGCATGTGCGCAGCGTGGAACATCGAATTTTGGTCTCGTGTCACTGCTCGATGGACGGAAATTTGCCGATTACGGATGTCCACGACCTGACGGCAACCCTGGAAAATCGCGTAAAGGAGCGCTTCCCGCAAGTCTACCGGCTTACGATTCAGCCGGAACCCGTGGGGGACAACTGAGGTCTTGTACCGAAGACCTGCGCCGCCAGAGCAATCAAGGCCGGAAAACACTCGAGAACGTAGCGAGGCTCGGGCGCATCGGCGAAACCAGCGAAAAAGATCGTGCGAAGCACGATGAACACGATCAAGAACGCGCAACCAGGGCTTCCGCGAACAATCCAGGCTCCGGCCAGGGCCAGGGCAACATAAAAGCAGTTCACTAAGAATAGGAACAACGTAGTGAGCAGGTCCTGGCGATCATCTTGCCATTCGCTGCGAAGCGGCCAGACAGGGCTTGAGGAAGGCAGCAAATCAACCCTGGGTGTGAACCACATGGCGAGCGAACGGAGCAGCGGTATTTTGACGAATGTGCGGAGTGGATGACGAGCGGTTCGCTCGCGGGCGATCTCACCGAAGGCGCGGTCTTCATCACGCGTGAGCGTGAACGTGCCATTGTACTGTTCCAGAAGGTTGGTGATGCGAAAACGTTCCTGCGGGGAATCGAAGGCGCTTCGCGGCAAATTGCCGACAGGGATTTTCTCCACGTCCAGATTCCACACCGTTAGATAAACGTCCTTGAGACGCCAGAGCCACGTGTGTGTCCAGGAATTGAAACCGGCAGGGGCGACCTCACTCGGCAATTGAGCGTACCGCGGCGCCAGAAATTCAACTTTGTGAAGCGTGTGCCAATTGCGAGCGGCCCATGGCAGCAGCGGCAAGAGTAAACCTGCACCCATCAGCACGCCTGCGCGTGCAAGCTTCGACAGGTCGGGACGCTGGCGGCACTTTAGGAGAAGGACGAGCCCGGCAGCGGCCAGCAACAAGGGCGTCTCCGGGCGAACCAGTGTTCCAAGTCCAACAACAACTCCGGCGAGAAAGCAGGGGCTGAACGCCGGCCTCGGAATAGGGCGGCCATTCGCTCCGGTGCGACTGGTGTCCGATAGTGCCTG
>DATDMO010000261.1:0-7396 GCA_036518755.1 Candidatus Acidiferrales bacterium
AGCTTGCAGGCCTTTCGGACGACATTCTTTTGGAAGTGGCTCGGCACCGCGCGAACGGACGGCCCGTGCTTTCCGGCGCTTCGCTGGCAAGACTGAAGAATACCGGCATGAGGACATCAACACTGTTCGAACTGGCACGACGAGGTGTTCCGGATTCGCAGGGCTCGGCGATCATTTCTTATCGTCGCCACGGCGCCAGCGACGCTGAGGTTCTCCGCAGGTTTGCCGGTATTTAGGACTCGGCCTTCGCTCGTGCTGCTGTCCGCTACACTATCTCGACATTGGCCGAATGACCGGATGCGGAAGCGATCTTGGCGTCGCAAGTCAGCAGAGGCGCGTCGAGGAGTTCAGCCAGCGCCACATACACTGCATCATAGGCCGTTAGTGTCGCACGGAGTTCCCAGACCCGCGGAATCAGGAAATCATGAGGATAGCGACTGAGCGGGAGGCCGGCGAGATCCTCAAGCGCTTCCTGCCCTCGCTGCGCGCTAATGATCCTCTCCCGGACGTAACGCCGGAGTACCTGAGCCACTTCGACATCAAGGAGATGAGGAGCGTGCAGAGACTCCGACGGGGACATGAGGCGCTTTTCTATTTTGACGCCTGCGGGGGACTGAAGAAGCCACTCGATAGCGGCGGACGCATCCAGGACAATCACCGCGAATCGCGCTCCCGGCGTACAGTTTGCGCCGCTGACACCGACGCCGCAACACGAGAGCGGCGGTGCAAGCGTTCCCGCAGTTCCTCAAGGGAAGGTCGCTCGGCGACGCGCCGAATCTCCGCCAGCAGGAAGTCCGAAAGAGACATCCCGGCCAGGGCTGCCCGAGCCTTGAGAGTGCGATGCAGGTTGTCGGGCACATTGCGAACTTGAATCATCCTAGACATGCTCTGAGCATAAATACATGTGGAGCACATGTCAAGTCCACTTCTCTCCTCGTTAGAAGTGCCGCCTAAAAGCAGACCCTCGCAGCTTGACGCCAGGCCGAATGTGGTATTACATTTGTAAGGAAGTAATGGGAGATGCCATGGAATCTGCGATCACTGTGAAGGGGCAAGCGACCATCCCCAGGGCTGTGCGCAAGCATCTAGGCTTGAAACCTGGAGACCGGGTCAAGTTCTTCATGCACCCGGATGGTAGCGTCGTTCTTCTGCCCAAACTGCCGGCATCGGATTTGCGGGGCATCATCAAGCGCCGGCACCGACGGTCGGTGACAATCGAAGAGATGACCGACGCCGCTCGCGAGGGTGCCGCCGGTGTTGCCCGGCGTGCAAGGCGTAGATGATTGGGTTAGACACGAACATTCTCGTCCGGTACCTCGCACAGGACGATCCGATTCAATCGGCCAAAGCAGCCGAGATAATCGAGCGGCGGCTCACTGAAGAAAATCCCGGTTTTGTGACCACCGTCGCGATGGTCGAAATTGTCTGGGTGCTCGATCGTGCCTACGGTTTGGGAAGCGATGAAATCGCCGCGGCCATCGAGCGAATGCTTCAGATCGACGTGCTGGTCGTCGAAAACGAGCAGGAGATTTTTACCGCCATGATTGCGGTCAAGCGAGGAAGGGCCGCATTTGCCGACGCCATCATTCTTGCTCTCGGCGCTCGAGCGGGCTGCTCGTACACGCTAACATTCGACCGGAAGGCGTCTCGGCTTTCAGGCTTCAGACTTGCTTAGGCACAGATCGAAAGGCCAAGGCCTCGACCCACTATGGGCGTTCCGTTCACCTAGGCTCCGCTGCAACGCTCCGCCGAGGAAGACGCCACACGGATTAGGTCTGAAAAAGGACCGCGGACGAAAACCTCGTTCGAGGAGTTCCCTAGAGACGCGTTTTGGCAAACGCGCGCCCCGATCCGGACTTGAGGTAGTTCTCAAACGCGAGCGCGCGATTCCCACCGGTGAACGCGATGTACGTCTTGATGCGCCAGGGACGAAACTTTGATGTATGCGACACGTGGCGAGCATTGTGCTTTTGCAATCGACGGCGCAAATCGTCCGTCACACCCACATAATGATGTTCCGGTGTCTGAACGCTTTCGAGGATGTAAACGTAAGTCACGAGGTCCCTCGCGTACGGAGGATACTCATAAGCGAGAGGCCCGCCTACGCCTCTGGGCTCCGGCGCGGCAGCCTTCCCTCGCTGTGCGAGCGAAGGCTGGTGGGCCTGGGTAGACTTGAACTACCGACCTCACCCTTATCAGGGGTGCGCTCTAGCCACCTGAGCTACAGGCCCAATGAGCGCCATTTTATCATCGGCGAATCAATGGGCCTAGCGAGTCGTCATGGCGGCCGACGTTATGTTTAAGAATTCCCCTTGCTCTGCGGGAGAAACGTGTACAATACCGGACACTATTATCTTGGTTACCTCGGCATGCGTTGTGGCCCAGCCGTACGCCGAAGTGGGATTTCCGGTTAGGGACGCACCGTAATCCGAAGCCACGAGTGATAATTTCCGTCACCAGTGCGGAGGTCATCATGCGTCGGATTCGTCGTTTTCTTCCTCCGGCAGCGTTGATTGTGTTCCTTCTGGCGTGCGGCCATCTGTTCGCGCGTCAAGCCTCTCAGGAAGGTCTTGCTGTCTCGCCAAAGTCAATCGAGGCTCCGTTGCTGAAGGTTTGCCTACGACTTGTCGATGACTCCCCGTTCGGTGGCATCATGCGCGTCCGCCTATTGCCGGCAGAGGGCGACGAGATCAGTGGGGCCCCAACCGGATCGGATGGCGAAACGATCTTTCGCAGTCTTCAGCCTGGCACGTATTTCCTGGAAGCAAGCGCCCCCGGGTTCGTGACCGTCCGACGAGAGGTGCGGATTGACACAGGCCATGGCCTCCAAACTCTATTCGTAACGATGAAGCCCGCTCAGCTCCCGGCGCATCTTTCAGAAACCCCGACGGCATCGCCCGAGGCGAAGCCACTCCCGGCCACTCTGGCGGAAGCGAATCTCCGTTCGCCAGCTGCCCCCACGCGGAGTGCCGTGGCTGTGTCCTGGATTCCACCGAGCCTCGACGACACCGTGCCATCCGTGGACCCCGCCGTCGCCTGTCCTCTACCGGACATCTTAAGAATGACAGGCCAGCGCATGACGGAGTTGGTGGCTAACCTGGAAAAATTCAGCGCCACCGAGCAGGTCGAGCATTTCAAGATTAATGCAGCGGGCCTGCGAGGCTCTCCGGATGTCCGTTCTTTTGATTACGTCGTTCTCATATCGCGAAATCGTTGGGGATTGTTCCAATTGGACGAATACCGCAACGGGAGCGTCGACCCGGCGCAATTTCCGGCTGGAATCGCCACCGTCGGGCTGCCCGCGATGGCTCTGATCTTTCATCCGATTCTCGCCTCGGATTTCGACTTCAAATGCGAGGGACTCGGGCAGTCAGGAGGGCATCCTGCATGGCAGATTCACTTTGCGCAGCGGCCTGATCGACCCAGCCGGATTCGCCAATATATCATTCAGAAGAATTCATATCCGGTTCCAATCAAAGGACGCGCGTGGATCGATCCGGGAACGGATCAAGTGGTGCGACTCGAATCTGAGTTAATCAAGCCGATCCCAGCGATCGCTCTGACAAGAGAGCGCTTGTCTATTGAGTATGGGTCGGTGGAATTCCATTCGAACGGGCAGCGGCTCTGGCTTCCTGAGGTCGCCGAACTTTACGCCGAACGCGGCACGGCCCGCTATTACCGGCGGCACGCATTCACCAACTTCAAACTCTTCACTGTGGCGACAAACGAGAGCATTCAACCGAAGGAAGCGTACGTTTTCACAAACACTTCGGATCGCGACATTGCCGGAATTCTCACGGTGTACCCGGTCCCAGGATCAGCGCTTCAACCGGTCTCCCTAACCTTCACAATTCCGGCTGGCAAGACCATATTTAAATCCGTGGGGCCCGGCAAGGACGTGCGCATTCCCATAGATTCTCTGGGATCCGCGACGTTTTCTCATAATGGCCCCGAGGGTTCGGTGACCGTGAATGCTTACCTCACCAATGACAGCAGTGTGGACGTCACTCCGAATGCCGATATCCCAACGGACGCCCGTGCCCCGCTCTAAGACCGGACAACCTACGAATCGTTATCTCGACCAGGCAAATCTGTGATCTGATCTGGCCAAACGCCGAACTCCCCGGCAAACTAGACACAGGTAAGCTTCTATCGCCTGTAGCGGAGAACATTCATGGAATCATCTGCGCACTCATCGTCAAAGATCGCCGTCGTCACCGGCGCAGGCAGCGGGATAGGCAAGAGCGTGGCCGTCGCTCTGGCTCAGAATGGCTACTCGGTGGTTCTTGCGGGCAGGCGCAAGGAGACCTTGGAAGCAACTGCGACTGAAGTGAGGCAGTCCAGTTCCCGAGCCCTCGTAGTAGTTGCTGACATCAGCAATCCGGCCGCCGTGCGCGATCTTTTCGCGAAGACAAAAGAAGCTTTCGGCCGTCTCGATCTGCTGTTCAATAACGCCGGCATCTCCGGCCCTGCTATTCCGCTCGACGACTTACCTTACGAAAAGTGGAAATCCATCGTCGATACGAACCTCACCGGAACGTTTCTTTGCACCCAGGAAGCTTTCAAAATCATGAAGAGCCAGGAGCCACGCGGGGGGCGCATCATCAACAATGGCTCGATTTCGGCGCATGCTCCTCGTCCCAACTCCGCTCCCTATACCGCGTCGAAGCACGGAGTGACCGGTCTCACCAAGGCGACCTCTCTCGACGGCAGGAAATACGATATCGCCTGCGGCCAGATTGACATCGGAAATGCTTCCACTCACATGGCGGAAAGAATGAAGAAGGGTGTCCCCCAACCGAACGGCACGGTCGCAGTCGAGCCCACAATGGATCCAGCAGACGTTGCTCGCGCCGTAGTGTACATGGCGTCTCTCCCTCTCGACGCCAATGTCCAGTTCATGACCGTCATGGCCACCAAGATGCCGTTCATCGGTCGCGGGTGATCCGGCTTTGTTCGTTTGCCGCGGAACGGATGGGCGGCTTCGTTGACTTGCCTCAAACGCCCATCTAAGATTACTTCCCCATGGCGAACGCACAGCCCTTTATGGGCCGCACAATCTCGCATTATCGCGTGGGAGAAAAGCTTGGTGGCGGCGGCATGGGCGTCGTGTACAAAGCGGAAGACACGCGCCTCGATAGGTCCGTGGCCCTGAAGTTCCTTCCTGACGACACTCCCGGGGACGCGCAGACCCTGGAAAGATTCCGGCGCGAGGCCCGCGCGGCTTCGGCGCTGAACCATCCCAACATCTGCACGATTTATGACGTAGGAGAGCACGAGGGCAGACCCTTCATCGTTATGGAATTACTTGGGGGCCAGACACTGAGGCACTTGATCAGTGGGAAGCCGCTCGAGATAGATCAAATATTGGACCTCGGCATCGAAATTACGGACGCTCTGGCAGTGGCACACGCCAGAGGTATCGTTCACCGAGACATTAAGCCAGCCAACATATTTGTTTCTCTTCGGGGCCAGGCAAAGATCCTGGATTTCGGCCTCGCGAAGATGGCCCCCAGGCGCCGGCAAATCGGCGGCGATACCGAAGGGGCTACTCTGGCAACGATGGATGCCCCGGAACACCTCACCAGCCCCGGGGCGACTCTAGGAACTATGGCGTATATGTCTCCGGAGCAAGCGCTGGGAAAAGAGCTGGACGCGCGCACCGATCTGTTCTCTCTCGGTACCGTTCTCTATGAGATGGGAACCGGTAAGCTGCCCTTCGCCGGAGAGACTCCAGCGGCGATGTTTGATTCGATTCTCCATGGAACACCGCGGTCGCCCGTTGGGTTCAACCCAGCAATGCCTGATGAGCTCGAACGGATTATCTACAAAGCGTTGGAAAAAGATTGCGACATGCGCTACCAAACGGCTTCAGAGATCAGGACCGACCTCAAGCGGCTGAAGCGCGATCGCGAATCGGCCAGCCGGTCGGTTGCGCCCGGCAAGCCGGGTTCTGGCTCATCTCCGGTGGCGACAGCGGCCCCGGAGAAATCCGTTGCGGTGCTTTATTTCGAGAATTTGAGCGGCAGCAAGGATGACGAATATTTTCGCGACGGCATGACCGAGGACATCATCACCGAACTCTCGAAAATCAAAGAGTTGCAAGTATTTCCGCGAGCAGCTGTTCTGGCCTACCGGGACAAGCCGGTAACGGGCCCTCAAGTGGGCCGGGAATTGAATGCTGCTTGCGTGCTTAGCGGCAGTTTGCGCCGAGCCGGGAACCGCTTACGCATCACCGCGCAACTCATTCAGGCGCAGACCGGCCATTCCATCTGGGCGGAACGCTACGATCGGGAACTGAAGGATGTCTTTGAAGTTCAGGATGAAATCGCCCGCAGCATCAGCCAGGCGCTGCGCATTAAGCTCTCCCCTCAGGAAGAAAAGGCAATCGCGCACAAGCAAACGGAAAACCCTCAGGCGTACGACTATTATCTGCGGGGACGGCAGTTTTTCCACCAGTTCCGGCGGCGGGGCTTTGACTTCGCGCGGCAAATGTTCGCGCGCGCCATTGTGATCGACGCGCAATACGCCCGCGCATATGCCGGCGTAGCGGATTGCTGCTCTTTTCTGTACATGTATTGGGACAGCAGTGAAGACAACTTGAACGAAGCGGAAGCGGCGAGCCGTAAAGCTCTTGAACTAGACCCCGAACTGGCCGAGGCCCACGCCGCGAGCGGGCTGGCATTTGCTCTCAGAAAAGATTTCGTCAAGGCTCAACAGGAATTTGAAACCGCAATTCAATTGAACCCGAAGCTCTACGAAGCCTACTACTTCTACGCACGCACTGCCTTCCAGCGTGGCGAGCTAACCAAAGCCGCGGAGCTCTATGAACAAGCATCTAGGTTGAATCCCGATGACTACCAGGCGGTGAGCTTGCTCGTTGCCGTTTACCACGGGCTCGGGAGAGAAGCAGAGGCCGCAGCGGCCGAGCGCCGCGCTTTGCAGCTGACTGAAAAGCACATCGAAATTCATCCAGACGATCCCCGGGCCCTTTATCTGGGTGCGGGCATTCTGGCGCGAATGGGAGATCACAAAAGGAGTTTTGAATGGGCTCGCCGTGCCCTTGAAATCGATCCGGAAGAGACCTCGATTCTTTACAACGTCGCTTGCGTGTATTCCCTCTTGGGTCGAACAGAAGAGTCCATCAGATGCCTTGAAAAAGTGATGGAGCACGGCACTTTCTACAAGAATTGGGCCGCGAAAGACTCTGATCTTGACGCTGTTCGCTCCGATCCGCGTTTTCAGGCCCTGCTTAGCTAAAACGCTTCCCGCTGGCTTTCCCAGCGGCCTCGGCGCGAGCGACTCTAGCCAAACAGTGGCTTGGTGCCCGCCGAAACCGCCAGACCATGCGACAACAGTGCTGGCCAGCGCTCCAGCAAGCTCAAAACTACGTCGG
>DATDMO010000262.1:0-4574 GCA_036518755.1 Candidatus Acidiferrales bacterium
GGCGGCGAGCGGGACCGCAGCAAGCGGCCGCTGATGGGTGAGGCGGCAGGCTCCTTAAGCGATCTGGTTGTGCTGACCAGCGATAACCCGCGAGGCGAAGATCCGCTCCGGATCATAAATGATGTGGTGGTTGGGTTGCAGAAATCGAATGCGAAATATCGGATTGAGCCAGACCGCGAACAGGCGATTGCCGCGGCAATCGAAGAGGCGCGGCCGGGCGATATCGTGCTGCTTGCGGGCAAAGGCCACGAGACTTACCAGGTGCTGCGCGATGGAGCCGTTGATTTTGACGACCGCGAAAAAGCGCGAGCGATCCTGCGTGGCAAGGGCCATTCAAAAACGCGCAGCGAATGAAGGTAGCACGGCAAAGCGCCGAAAAGCTGATTGGAGAGTCCATGCGCTGGACAGCAGTTCAAGTTGCTGAAGCTCTCGGCGTTTCGCCGGCGCAGCAGCTTGATCGATCGGCTGTGATCGCTGGTGTGTCCATTGATTCTCGCACCGTATCGGCCGGGGAGCTGTTCGTTGCGATACGCGGACCGCGGCACGATGGGCATGGCTTCGTGGGCTCGGCTTTGGAACGTGGAGCGGTGGCAGGCCTGGTGGCACGTGAGCGACTGGGCGATTACCCAGACGAGATTCGCGGCAAACTATTTGCGGTGGACGACACCCTTGTCGCTCTACAGCAGCTGGCCACGCAAGCCTGCAAGAACTGGCGCAAGGCTCGGCCCGGTCGTCTCATCGGCGCGGTGGCGGGTTCCGTCGGCAAGACGACCACGAAAGAGATTTTTGCGGCGCTCTTGGGCGCGCGGCATCGGGTGTTGAAGACGCAAGGAAACCTGAACAACGAGTATGGCCTGCCGCTCACTCTACTGAAGCTGAGCGACGAGCACGATGCGGCGGTGGTCGAACTGGGGATGTCGCACTCCGGAGAACTCGCGCAGCTCACGCGAATTTGTTCGCCGGATGTCGGTGTTGTCACGCGCGTGGCCGTCGAGCACCTGGAGTTTTTCTCGTCGCTCGAGGAGATCGCTCTGGCTGAGCGCGAACTCATCGAAAACCTTCCGTGGCCCAATGCCACTGCGGTTCTGAATTCGGATGACGAGCGGGTGTCGCGGTTTGCGGAGGTTGCGAAAGGGCCAATCATCCGGTTTGGAACACGCCAAGGAGTGGAGTTTCGGGCAGAGGCTATCGAAGAACGCGGTCTCGAGGGTGCGGAGTTTGATTTTATTTCTCACGGAAAGCGCGCGCGACTCGAAATACCGCTGATCGGTCGGCATAACGTGATGAACGCGCTGGCGGCCCTGGCAGCCGTCAGCGTATGGGGCATCGGCGCAAGCGAAGCCAGGGAAGTGTTCCCCGGCCTCACACCGGCTGACAAGCGCGGAGAAGTAGTGCGATTCGAGGAGGCATTTACCGTCATCAACGATACCTATAACTCAAGTCCCGCTGCCCTCAGTGCGCTGACCACACTGCTTGCCCAGACACCAGGATATCGCCGCCGAATCCTCGCCTCGGGGGAGATGCTGGAGTTGGGCGCCTCTTCGCCTGACTTGCACAAAGAATGCGGACGTCTCGCCGCTGGGTTGCGGAAAATAGATTGGATTTTGGGCGTGCAAGGGCACGCCGCGGACTTTGTGGCCGCTGCCATTCAAGCGGGACACCCACAAGAAAGAACGGCCTTCTTTGATAATTCCACCGAAGCCGGAAAATTCCTCTCGGAATTGATCATGACTGGAGACTTGGTGCTGTTGAAAGGTTCCAGGGGAGTACGGATGGAGAAAATCTTGGAACTGGTCAGCGCTCACCATCGGCGGTCCGAACGGAATGCTGGACTGCAGCGTGTTGACGCCGGCCGCGAGGGCCGCAACTGAAATGCTCTACTACTTTTTCTTCTTCATGCTCCGGCGGCACTTCAGTCCTCTGAACGTATTCCGATACATCACCGTGCGAACAGCGGCGGCGAGTTTGACGGCGCTGCTGCTGTCGCTGCTGCTCGGGCCATGGATGATCGAGCGGCTGCGCTCGCTTCAAGTGAAGCAGTACATTCGCGAGGAGGGACCGCAGCGGCATCAAGCGAAAGCAGGAACGCCGACCATGGGCGGTCTACTGATCGTGGCGGCAATCGTGATCCCGACGCTGCTATGGGCGGACCTGCGGAATCCTTATGTGGTGCTCGCGGTGGCAGCAACTCTGGCTTTCGGGGCGATCGGCTTTGTGGACGACTACAACAAGGTTGTCCGCAAGCAAAACCGCGGCCTGACAGGATGGGGAAAATTCGCATTGCAGGTGTTGACCTGCGTTTTCGTGGGCGCCGTGCTAATCGGGCTGCAGGCGGCGGGAGTGTATTCGACGCAATTGAGCGTCCCGTTCTTGAAGCGGCTCCATCCCGATCTGGTGATTGGCTCGCTCTTAAATAGCCACTTTTTTTGGCCTCTGGCATACGTACCGTTCATTCTGTTTCTTGTTTTGGTGATCGCGGGACTGTCCAACGGGGTCAATCTTACCGATGGTCTCGACGGGCTTGCCATCGGGTGCGTGCTGATCTCCGCGGTCGCGCTGACCGTTCTCACCTATCTTTCCAGCAACGCGCGCTTCGCGGAATATCTCGATATTCAGAGAATCCCAGATGCCGCCGAACTGACTATTTTCTGCGGGTCGCTGGCTGGAGCTTCACTCGGATTCCTCTGGTACAACGCGCACCCCGCGGAAATGTTCATGGGCGACGTCGGCTCCTTGGCGTTGGGCGGCGCCATCGGGACGGTCGCGGTAATCCTGAAGCAGGAAATCCTCATGATTTCAATCGGCGGCATTTTCATCGTCGAGCTGCTGTCCGTCGTCATCCAGGTGGTTTCCTTCAAGCTGACAGGGAAGCGCGTTTTCCGCATGTCTCCCCTCCACCATCATTTTGAGCTGGTGGGTTGGGGCGAATCGAAGATTATCGTGCGATTTTGGATCATTGCGCTTGTGCTCGCGCTTTTTTCACTGACGACGCTGAAGTTAAGGTAGGCCGGATGAGGCCAGGTTTCGATCTCAAAGGAAGGCGGGTCTTGGTGGTCGGATTAGGGCGAACTGGGCTCGTAACGTCCCTTTTCGCAGCGGGTTACGGCGCCACGGTGACGGCTACGGACATGAGGACGGAGAGCGATCTCGGTGAGACAGCCTCCAAGCTGCGGGCGGCGGGCGTGAAGTTGGAGCTAGCTGGCCATGTTCCCTCTACGTTTGTAGGGCAAGACCTGATCGTGGTGAGCCCAGGGGTTTCTTCCGGGCTCAAACCGCTCGAGTTGGCGCGGTCATCAGGCGTCCCAGTGTGGAGCGAAATTGAACTGGCTTGGCGCTTCATGCGCGGCAAACTCGTCGCAATTACCGGTTCAAATGGCAAGACCACCACGACGTCGCTTGTGAGTCACATTCTGCGGACAGCGGGGATAAACACGCTAACAGGCGGGAATATCGGGGTTCCGCTTTTATCGCTGGTGGAATCGACGACCGATTCGACGGTCACAGTCGCGGAGGTCAGTAGCTTTCAATTGGAAACAATCGAGAAATTCCGTCCAGAGATCGGAATCCTGCTGAATCTGACTCCAGACCACCTCGACCGGCACGCGTCGTTCGAAGAGTATGCCGCGGCGAAGATGCGGCTTTTTGAGAACCAGCTCCAGCGAGACTTCGCGGTGCTCAATGCGGACGATCCGGAGGTGACCAAGCGCATGCCAGTGGGTCCAGAGATCGTCTGGTTCAGCCGGCGCAAACGAGTGGCACAGGGCGCGTTCCTGCAAGGCGATCAGATCACGATTCGCCACAACGACTCGGATCTTGCGGTCGGCCGGCGCGACGAGATTTCTTTGCGCGGCGAGCACAATCTCGAGAACGTCCTTGCGGCCTGCGCGGCCGCGCATCTAGCCGGTGCAGCCCCCGCGGATATTGCGGCCGGGGTGAAGACATTTCGCGGTGTCGAACATCGTTTGGAGCTGGTTGGCGAAATCGGCGGCGTCGAATTCTACAACGACTCAAAGGCCACAAATGTGGACGCGGCCTTGAAGGCGATCGAAGCATTCGCTGGTCCGCTGATCGTCATTCTGGGTGGCAAGGATAAAGGAAGTCCCTACAGCCCGTTGAAGGAGCCGTTGCGGCGAAGGGCGCGGCAAGTGATTTTAATCGGCGCTGCCGCCGAAAAGATTGCTTCAGATTTGGGCACCGGCCTCTCGATCTTTCAAGCGGGCACACTCGACCGAGCGGTGCAAGCGGCGAAAGAACAGGCGCAGCCGGGCGACGTGGTTCTGCTCGCGCCCGCGTGTTCGAGCTTTGACCAGTTCGAAAATTACGAGCACCGTGGGCGGGTCTTTAAGCGGCTGGTCGAGAAGTCCGCGAGCGAGGCCAGCGATAAGAACGCAGTCGCGCGGAAAGGATAGAAATGCCTCGTAGTATGCAGCATGACCGGAAGTTGTTCGGCGTCACTGTGGCCCTGTGCTTCATCGGCGCGGTGATGGTTTTCAGCGCATCGGCACTAACCCTCCGCGAGCAAGGCGGCAACGGCTACGAATTCCTTCTGCGCCAGCTCCTTTGGGCCGCGTTTG